>NZ_JAHGAH010000789.1:0-816 GCF_030248475.1 Vibrio sp. D173a | reverse complement strand
GGTGAAAAGCTAGGCCACAAAGTATTTATCGTACTAGAGAAGCTATCTGAGCTTGATCTGGGCTGGGTACTGCTGACCACGCTCTTTAAGTGTGGTTAAAACGTCTGAAAGTGCGTGTTCGTTTAGGAAAGATTGCTCACGTGCATTCTCTTCGAATACGACGGTTTGCGTTGCAACTTGATCAGCAGGAATACGTACTAGCTCAAAAGACACCATTTCTTCACCAGCAACAGCAAGTTCAATCACTTGAGCTTGCTCTTTTGCTGCTGTTTGAGCTTCTTGAGGAGTTGCTACTCGGCGCTTGTTTGCTTTACCAAATAGCTTTGCATTTAAGTCGGATGTTTTAATTGCCATGTTGATTATCCCTGATTAAGTGAAGACCAGTTGCTGTGTAGTACACGTTCTAATTCAAGTGCACTCTTCTGTACTGCATCTTGAGCAACCGCTAGCGTCTTTTTACCGCCTTCAAAATCGCTTGTCGTTAAGTCAAAAACCGTGCTGTAAGTATCTGCGCAGGTTTCAAATGCGCGGCTACGAGGAATGGTCGCCATCATAACTTGGTCATTCAGCAGGTAGTTCATCTCGGTCAAGACAGAGACTTGTTTCTTGTTGTCATCTTCAAACATCGTCGGCATCAAGCGAATGAACTCAAGCCCTTTCCAATCATCAGGGAACATCTCATAAACCGTTGGTAGATGCTGGAAAAAGTTAACCGTCGATGCCCAGTCAAGACGCTTAGCCGCACATGGGATCAGTAACGCGTTCGACGCGTACATTGCATTCCATACCAACGGGTCAACGTGAGGACCGGTATCA
>NZ_JAHGAH010000788.1:0-834 GCF_030248475.1 Vibrio sp. D173a | reverse complement strand
AACACTGCGCTGCAGAACCAGTTTTCGCACCTTTGGGTAGCGTCAAATGCAGCGGTACTTGGTAGCTATGTGAATGTTCAACATTCAAAACGCTGAGTTTCCCTGTGCCACGACTCTCTACAATGTGATGCGGTAGACGACAATACCCGACACCTTGTTCCACCGCTCGAAATGCGTGGTCAAAGTTGTCCACCGTAATGCGTTGACTCGACTTCAACCAACCCACGTCTTTTTTCTCTGCTACCTTTTCAACCGAGCCTAAGTCTCGCACCACAATTTGTGGCAGTGTCGATAACTCACTCAAAGTAACCAAGGACTGTTTCGCTAATGGATGTGAATCGACGACGACCGGTTTCAGCGAAGTCACGCCAAATGCTTCTGCTGGGTAGTTGGTGACAGGCAAGTTGATTATCGCCGCATCAGCTAATTGCTGCGTCACCATTTCTGTCGTTTTAGACAAGGATGTCTCGATAATCTGAACCGAGGTCGTGCTGTTGGACTCAAGAAACTCCGCCATCACCGAGTAGACCCATGTAGGGTCACAAAGGTGATCCACAGCGATGGTGATCTCCGACTCTATCCCTTTCGAAAGCTGCTCGCTGATCACCTCTAATTCTCGTGCCTGCTCAAGCATGGTGCTTGCTCTTCTCAGCAGCGACTTACCATCTTCCGTTAACACCGCTCTACGACCTTCCATCTGCACTAAGGAGACCGAAAGCTGATCTTCCAACTTGCGCAATGCATAAATCAAGGTGGTGTGGCTCTTATTTAACTGCAGAGCCGCAGCCTGAATGCTACCCGCGCGGTCAATCTCATAAAGAGTCTGCCATTGGT
>NZ_JAHGAH010000787.1:0-715 GCF_030248475.1 Vibrio sp. D173a | reverse complement strand
AGCGCCGCCTAATAATCCAATCAACGCCACAAAGCACCGAACCTTCTTCGGTGCTTTTGTTTTTTCTGAAAGTGACTACAATGCTCCACGCTTCCCCTTCAAACACACCACTGAAAAGACAGACACAGCCAATGATAAAGCTTAGCCATCGACTTCAATCCATCAGTAACCTCATTTCCAAGCCTTATGATCACATTTGGGATTGCTGCTGTGACCACGGTCATCTGGGGATGCAGCTTTTAGTGGAACAAAAGGCACCCAATATCCATTTTGTCGATATCGTGCCTAACTTAATGGCGGAACTGGAAACGACGCTCGGGCAGTATTTTTCCGATAGCCAGCCTTCCATTTCAAAAAGTGATTCAGATACTCAATGGCATGTGCACTGCATGGACGTTGGTCAACTGCCGTTAAGCGAGCAAAGCGGACAACATTTAGTAGTGATTGCGGGTGTCGGCGGAGAGCTAACACAGACACTGATTGACGCGATCATTTCAAATCACACGGATTTGGCGTTTGATTTCTTGCTGTGTCCGGTGCATCAGTTATTTGAGTTGCGTGAATATCTAGGGAAAGGTAATTTCTCGATGATTGACGAAAAGCTCATCGAAGAAAATCGTCGTTTCTATGAAATTTTGCATGTCTCTTATCAGCCAGAAACCAGTAAAAATGTAAGTACTCACTTATCCGAATACAGAGTTTCCCCCGTTGGTAA
>NZ_JAHGAH010000786.1:0-879 GCF_030248475.1 Vibrio sp. D173a | reverse complement strand
TGAATACCACAGAGCAGCGCTGGGTTAATGCCGTCTCACAAACCTATGGTGATAGCGCGGCTAAACGAGTTGAGACATGGCGATCCTATATTGCGCAGTTCAAAACGCAGAGTGACGCTCAGAAGCTGGAATCCGTCAATCGCTTCTTTAACCAACTCTACTTTGTTGACGACATTGTTCTGTGGGGAAAGAAAGATTACTGGGCAACACCACTGGAGTTCTTGGGCAGTAACGCCGGAGATTGTGAAGACTTCACCATCGCAAAATATTTTTCCCTGCTGGAGCTGGGCGTGCCCGACAAGAAACTGAGATTGGTATATGTCAAAGCCCTAGAGCTGAATCAGTTCCATATGGTACTGGCTTACTACTCCACACCGAGTGCGGAGCCGGTCCTTTTAGACAATTTGAACCCAGAAATTAAACGAGCGTCAACGCGCAGAGACTTACTGCCGGTATACAGCTTTAACGGTAAAAACCTATGGCTTATGAAGTCTTCGGCAGGAAACGGACAGCTTGCAGGTAAATCATCCAGATTGAGCTTGTGGAACGATCTTCGTTCACGCGAGCGCTCTCTAAAATTAAACAAACCCATTATCAATTACGATGAGTAGGTACAATGACTTTATATAAACAGCTTGTAGTCGGGATGGTTGCGGTCTTTATATTACTGATGACGTCAGTATTTATGATCGAATTTAATACCACTCGAGGCCACCTAGAAGCGCAGCAGCGCTCAGAGGTAAGCAATACCATCAATACCGTTGGTTTGGCTTTGGCTCCTTATCTTGAGGACAAAGACCCAATCGCCGTTGAATCGGTCATCAATGCGCTGTTTGATGGCAGCTCGTATTCAGTGGTGCGCCTCATCTTCCTTGATAG
>NZ_JAHGAH010000785.1:0-1646 GCF_030248475.1 Vibrio sp. D173a | reverse complement strand
TACACAGGAAGATGCAAAGATCCTAACTCGCGCCGAAGCACTAGAGCCGGATCGCATCATCGGTGTTGAGACGGGCGGCTGCCCACACACTGCGATTCGTGAAGATGCGTCGATGAACCTCGCAGCCGTTGAAGAGCTGGCTAAGCTGCACAAAAACCTAGATGTGGTGTTTGTCGAAAGTGGCGGTGATAACCTGAGTGCAACATTTAGCCCAGAACTTGCTGACCTAACTATCTATGTTATCGATGTCGCGGAAGGGGAGAAGATCCCACGCAAAGGCGGCCCGGGTATTACACGTTCTGATCTGCTGGTGATTAACAAGATTGATTTAGCGCCGTATGTGGGTGCGTCGCTAGAGGTGATGGAGCAAGACACGCAACGTATGCGTCCAACCAAGCCGTTTGTGTTTACCAACCTTAAAGAGAGCAAAGGCCTAGATACCATCATCGACTTTATCGTGACTGAAGGTATGCTTACTCTTAAAGAGCCAGAGAAGGCAAGCTAGTCATTCGCAGCTTCTGATAATTCCCCCCATAAGCAAAAGCCCTATCAAATCTGATAGGGCTTTCTAGTTTAACGCTGCTTAGGCGCTTATGCTTTTGCAATCTTTTGGGTGACTTGAGATTCAATCACGCCATCTTCAACTTGCGTTTTGATTACTTCACCAACATTCACATCTTCAATTGAAGAGACCGTCTGTTTAGAGGCTGAATGAGTGATGCTGTAGCCACGCTTAAGCGTCGCGAGTGGGCTTACTGTTTCTAGCTTCTCTGCGGCCATTGCGAGCTGGTGGCGAGTGGTTAGCAATGTCTTATCCATCGCATCCAATAGCTTTTGCTCTGAACGTTGCAGATGAAGTTTTTGTTCGCCCAAACGCTTAACAGGCGAGTTCAATTGAAGTTGATGCTGTTTACGCTCGACACGCTGTGCATGCTGCTTTAGGTATTGAGCCATACCACGACGCAGACGCATGTCTAGATCATCCAGTTGCTGACTCTGTTTTTGTAACTGGTAGCTTGGATGCTGTTTCTCTAAGCGGAACTTAAGCGCATGTGTCGATTGTGCTTGTTTCATCAATAGGTGACGAATCGCGCTGACTAAGCGTGCACGCTTCGCAGAAAAAGCTTGTTCTTTATGACTGTTATCACGGCTCACTAATTCAGCCGCCGCTGATGGAGTAGGGGCGCGCATATCAGCAACAAAGTCAGCAATTGTAACATCCACCTCGTGGCCGACGGCGCTGATGATTGGAATCTGGCTTGCTGCAATGGTGCGCGCAACGATCTCGTTGTTAAAGCACCATAGGTCTTCCAGTGAACCGCCGCCACGGCCTACAATTAACACGTCACACTCATTGCGTTCATTAGCACGGCCAATCGCCTGAGCAATCTGAATTGCCGCCTCTTCGCCTTGAACCATGGTTGGGTACACTACAACCGGTAACGAAGGATCGCGCCTTTTCAGAACATCAAGAATATCAAACAACGCAGCGCCAGTTTTAGAGGTGATAACACCAACGCGCTTCGGGTGCTCAGGAAGAGCTTGTTTACTCGATTGAGCGAACAGTCCTTCTGCGGCGAGGTTCATCTTTAGCTTTTCAAACTCTTGCTGAAGTTTACCGTCACCTTCTGGCTGCATACTTTCGA
>NZ_JAHGAH010000784.1:0-1363 GCF_030248475.1 Vibrio sp. D173a | reverse complement strand
CCTGTCGACAATTCACCTGAGCGTCCGACACCTCAATTCCCAAGCAATCCAATTGAAGGTGTTCCATCTCAACCACCAATTGATAACGCACCAGATCGTCCTACACCTGACTACGGTGACACGCCAGATATCTCAGGTCCAACCGACACAGAGCGCACTTCTGCATTAGAACTTGGCTTCCAAGCGATGGCTGAAGAGTACAACCAAAAATTTAACGAGCACCAAGAGCAGATGGATGGTATCCGTGCAAGCTTACACGCGGTGACGAACGCACGCCCATTCGTAACTAACGGTGAGTTTGCTGTGGGTGCGGGTGTTGGTTTTGCAGGCTCTAAAGAAGCTATTGCATTAGGTGGTGCTTACGGTATCAGCGAGCAACTGAGCGTATCGGGCACATTCCACTACGAAACCTCAGGCAAGTACTCATCATCAGATGTATCTGGTGGTGTGGGTGTTCAGTTTAACTTCAAGTAACACTCTCTCCCCTACTAGGGATGGTGGGGGAACCTTTTCTTCAGGGAGCTTTATTAACGTAAGTGCCGGATGCGCTTACTTCAATTATTAATGAGAGTGTCATGAATATCTTAAAAACAATCGCTTTAACAACCGCCCTTTTTTCAACCGCTAGCTTTGCAGTCCAAGACGCCTTTTCAGGCCACCGTATAGGTGCGGGCTTCTCTAGTGCTCAAATCGATTATGTCTATACAGACGGCTATAGTGGTGATCTAGGTAGTGGACTCAAGCTGGAATATGGTTACGACCTAAACCGCATCTTTGGCTTCAACGTTTCGATGGATTACGTTACAGATGACTACAAGGTTTTGAACTACGACTATGAATCTAAGGTAACAACCATTAAGTTAGATTCAGACATTGGTTATACGTTTGATTTAGATGGGTTCAATCTTAAACCTTATGGCGCGATTGGTTTAGCTCGCATCATTGATAAACAAACAGTTAGCGACTCACAAGGTAGCTACACCATTTCAAGAAACGATACCTCTGTTTTGATGGGGACAGGAGTTCGAGCAAACTTCGACTTTGGCCTCTACAGTGATCTTCGTTTCAACTTCATGATGTTAGACAACTACGATATCGACCAACTGTTGATCACGTTTGGCTATAAGTTCTAAGCTCTTCCCGGTAGCTTAAAATTCGAACCTACTTTAGCGCGTCATCTAGGCTTTGATCACCTAGGTGGCGTACATCTTTGCCCTTCACAAAATAGATGATGTATTCACAAATATTCTGGCATCGGTCGCCAACACGCTCTATAGCTCGCGCTGACCACATTACTTGCAGGATATTGGGGATATTTTTTGGATCTTCCATCATATAAGTCATCAACTGACGAATCACCGCT
>NZ_JAHGAH010000783.1:0-1177 GCF_030248475.1 Vibrio sp. D173a | reverse complement strand
ACTTTAGCGACCAGATCAGATCTGAACAAGTACAGATACGTTGCGCCGTACCGTCCCTTTTTAGCTTGATGGTTATGACGAGTCGAACCTAACTCGAACTCGGTTTTTACTCTGCTATCTCGCCTCCCATTGCGGTCATTGCAAATAGATAAGTGATTAAAAAGCCGCTCTAGTTTTAGGTTAAACCCTACTAGAGCGGCATTTTTGTGTGATGCTCAGCGAATGCAATGGCTGAGCATTCATTGATTAAGCGTGGTATTTGTCGGCGATATAGCCTTCAAACGCTTCTAACATGAGATCGTCTGACTCTTGGTTATTCGCGATCTCAAATGCGCCATCAACAATACTGATCTGAGCATTGAGACTACTCGCTGATGCTCTTTCACGTGTCGAAAGTGCCGCAATTTTATCTTGCTCGATTTGCCAAGCTTGAGCGCTGGTAAGATTACACGCGTCGGCTAAGTATTTCGCATTGAAGCCTTCACCAGTCAGACGCTCAATGGTGTTGTTGTGATTAACACGGTTTCCATCATGCGAGTAATGCTTGGCAAGCAACGGTCCAATCTCTGGGTTATCCGTTAGGTAGCCAAACTTTTCAGTAAAGTAAGCACGCGTTTGATAAACCGCCATGTGCGCCAGTAAGTAGCCTTGGTAAGCACAGGCTGCTTCATCAGAAAGTAGGTGAGGGATCGCCATCAGTGGACGAGGGCTAGACTCTAACCCCAAGATTTCTAGCTCAGTACGACGAGCAAGCTGAGTGATGTTGTCAGGCGTCAACTCTTCATCAGTTAGTTGGTAAAGCGCACGTTCGAAGTAAGGCACCACTAGGATGCAACGCTCTTGGTATGCCTTAAATGGCTGCTTGCTGTCGATCATCGCTTTGATCAGAGAGTCAGGAACAGGCTCGCCTTTCGCATTCAATGCATATTGCTTAAGCCAGTCGGCGTCGTCCAATAGGCTGTCACAGAACATGGATTGAGTTTCTGCATAAGCCATAGACGTTGGTGAAAACTCTTGTGAGAAGCAAGGGGCATTCATTTTGACATTGGCGAAATGCGCTGCGTGGCCACCCTCATGGAAAAGGGTATTGATACCATCAAAACCACTGCCAATTTGATCTGGCTTTGCGTTACTGGTGAAATTGACTTGCGCAGGAACCCATTGGTTTTGGTCGTAA
>NZ_JAHGAH010000782.1:0-1174 GCF_030248475.1 Vibrio sp. D173a | reverse complement strand
ATCAACAAAATCTATCCAGATGGTGCGCACATCATCAAAGACGCCAGCCTAGTTATCGAAGACGGTGAGTTCACGGTTTTCGTTGGCCCATCCGGTTGTGGTAAATCAACTATGCTGCGCATGGTAGCTGGCTTAGAAGAGATTTCTTCAGGCGAAATGTGACTAGACGGCGAGTATTGGGATGGTTTTCCAATCCTACGCACTCTACCCACATATGACGGTAGAAGAGAACATCGCATTTGGTCTGAAGCTGGCGAAAAAGCTCAGTGCAGACGAAATCAAAAAAGCAGTGAAAGATGTCGGCGAAATGCTTGAGCTGACAAACCTTATGAAGCAAAAGCCAAGTCAGCTCTCCGGTGGTCAGCGTCAACGTGTGGCGATTGGTCGTGCGATTGTCCGCAACCCGAAACTTTTCCTTCTTGATGAACCGCTATCGAACTTAGACGCGTCACTGCGTGTTCGTATGCGTCTTCGATTAGCGGAATACCATCAGAAATTGAAATCGACGGTGATTTACGTAACGCACGACCAAGTTGAAGCGATGACTCTTGCAGACAAAATCGTGGTACTGCGTGATGGTGCGATTGAGCAAGTCGGTTCGCCGTTAGATCTTTACTACTTCCCGAAAACTCTGTTCGTTGCAGGCTTTATTGGTTCACCAAAGATGAACTTACTGCCAGCGACACTGATTTCTGCTTGTGAAGAAAAAGCGCACGTAGAAGTCGGTGACTACAAATTTGAAGCGGAAGTGAATGCTCAAGGAGCGACACAAGGTGCGCTAATGACATTGGGCATTCGTCCTGAAGATATTCACCTCGATGAGAAAGGTGTTGGCGTTATCGTTGAAGGTCTTGAGCGCCTTGGAACGGAATCATTGCTTTACACAACACTGGTGCGCGGCGGACAAGAGGTACTAGTGCGCGTTCCGGGTACGGTACATGTTGAAGTAGGACAGCGTTTGAACATCCGCATCCCTGCTGAAAAGTGTCATCTATTTGATAGCAAAGGTAAGGCATACGAGCGTGGTCATACGCTTAATGACCTAATCACGTTGCCACCTCAAGTGCAGCAAGCAAGTTAATTCCGATAAGAATAATAAAAAAGCCCGCGGGCGAGCGGGCTTTCGATTACTGCGTTAGCAACGGTTGCAGCCAATGCCAACGTGAACATTAAT
>NZ_JAHGAH010000781.1:0-691 GCF_030248475.1 Vibrio sp. D173a | reverse complement strand
ACGCGAAAAGCAAGGCAGTAACAGAGCCTGCGATTGCTGTCGGTGTAAAGCGCGAAGGTATTGAGTATGGCGATGAAGACGGCATTAACCCAACAGTGTTTTTTATGATTGCTTCACCAGACAACGGTGCTGACCATCATATTTATGTATTACAAGAACTATTTGGAAAATTCAGCGATGAATTTATTCAAGATATCCATAACGCAAAAGATGTACATCAAATCCTTAATATTTTAATTAATTCATAAGGCGTAGACAATTATGAGTACCCTAGCGAACCAAACTACGAATACCAGTAGTAATTCTAATAATAAAAATAGCGACTATAAAAAACTCCTAAGTACCATGAAAGGCCACCTGCTTTTTGGTACATCTCACATGCTACCTTTCATTGTAGCCGGTGGTGTTTTGTTAGCTTTAGCCGTCATGGCATCAGGTAAAGGTGCGGTTACAGCAGACGGCTTGCTGGCAGACATCTCTAACATCGGTATCAAAGGCCTTGTTCTTTTCCCAATCATTCTTGGCGGCTTTAAGTATTTGTTTAACTGTACAAAGGTGGCATTTTTGCTATGCGTTGCGTTTAGTGTTTAAGGTAGTATGCGGAAGCATTGGTATTGCGTTGCTCACATCAACTTAACTAGGCTACATGCATTCAATAATAAGATAGGTATTACAAGTGGTTAGCTATACC
>NZ_JAHGAH010000780.1:0-731 GCF_030248475.1 Vibrio sp. D173a | reverse complement strand
TGTTCATTAGAAGGAAACAACCTGTACCGTAGGGGTTCTTCGCTTGGCCTGCTTCTACACACATTTGACCGTAAAGTGCTGCTTGTTGGTCACCCGCGATACCTGCGATTGGAATACGAGTACCGCCTTTACCGCCAAGGTTCGTTTGACCGTATACCTCAGAAGAGCGCTTCACTTCTGGCATCATTGATGCCGGGATGCCCATCTCGTCTAGTAGCTTGCTGTCCCAACATAGGTCGTTGATGTTGAATAGCATAGTACGTGAGGCGTTAGTGTAGTCAGTTACGTGAACGCGGCCTTGAGTCATCTTCCAAACTAGCCAAGTATCCACAGTACCGAACAGTAGCTTGCCTGCTTCTGCGTCTTCGCGAGCGCCTTCAACGTTGTCTAGGATCCATTTTACTTTTGTACCTGAGAAGTACGGGTCAAGGACTAGGCCCGTATTGTCGCGTACGTAATCTTCTAGGCCACGCGATTTTAGGTCTTCACAGATGTCAGCAGTACGACGACACTGCCAAACAATCGCGTTGTAAACTGGCTTGCCCGTCTCTTTGTTCCAAACAATGGTCGTTTCACGTTGGTTGGTAATACCGATACCAGCCAGTTCGTCACTGCGGATACCCGCTTTAGCAAGTGCTTCAACCAGCGTTGAGCTTTGCGTTGCCCAAATCTCCATTGGGTCGTGCTCTACCCAGCCCGCTTTTGGATAGATTTGAGTAAACTCTCGTTGA
>NZ_JAHGAH010000078.1:0-4298 GCF_030248475.1 Vibrio sp. D173a | reverse complement strand
CACTGAGGTGACGTGCAACAGTCGATTCGTGAATACGAAGAGCTTGAGAAATCATCGTCTGACTCCAACCTTCAGACGCAAGTAAAACCGCTTTGATGCGGTCACGCACTCGACAATCACGAGTGGAATCGTGCATCTCTTCGAGTTGTAGTTTCTGTTGGGGAGTCAATATTAGTTTCATGGTGCGTAGCATGATCCTGATTCTAAAGAAAATCAAGCATCTTCAATGATCACGGGTATACACTGTTGTTTTTTCGAAAATTTTTGAAGAAACAATCAGTTTACATAACTATTACCAAGAATTTTTTGAAGCTGTCGCAGAGAAGCCTGGCTTCGAATTGGATTATTTCCATGATTGGGAAGAGATCTTAGTTGAGCTTGCGGTTTATCATGCATTGGAAGAAGACCTTCACATCTATCCAAACCTCGAACAATTTAAGCATGACACTAAACTCAAAGTATATGCTTACATCAATGCCTTGAAATGTCATGCGGCCCAGCATCGCTTGCCATTACGAGCAGAACTTCTGCATTTACTCAATAAAAACCCCAAGGATTTGTACGACTATACCGAAGCTGAAATGATGGGGCTTTTCCCACCAAGGATTCACCCTGACATCTACGTCAATGAAATGATTGAAAGCCAACGTCTACTTCATAAAGTCTTACCCGCTCTTTGTTTGAAGTGCGGCATGACGGAAGAAGAACTGCGTAATTTGGCAAAAGAGTAAAATAAGGGCGCTCTTAGACCATGCTCAACAAGCTGAATCAGGAGGGGTTCCCCCCTCCTGTCCAGCTCTACCTTACTGCTTCGTAGACAACAAATTGAGCCAGAAAACTTGTGCTTCCATCCTGGTAGCGAACCTCACACAGTGAGTCGCGGACAATCCATAGACCACACAAGAACGTAAAACACAGAACCATCAGCCCTGCGAGTGCTGTTTTATTTTTCGGCATTTTTCATTGCCTCCACAGTAAAGAGGCTCTACAATGAGTTTGTGATACATCATCATGGCCTCGTTAAATGAAAGTTACTGCGCTAACAGTAACCGGATAACGGGGCTTTGATTTATCTGCCACAAGCAAATTGCTCAACGCTCATGACAAACAAGTCAAGAGCGCCCAAACAAATTCTACCACAAGCCTTTCAAATCACGAATGTTTGTTTCGTCCTGCTCAAGATTTTGCCAGTGGTAATGACGTCTGCCTGTAACGAATGCGGCGAGAAGACCAAGGAACGGGGTTCCCTTGCTCATCTTTGAGTGGGCTTTTAACAAATGACCACCAATTCACGACATGGTGATCTTCTTTGGATAGGTAATTCATCGTAACTCCGAGCCCTACCGCAAGGTATGGGATCAAGTTTAGATTGACCATACTCATATCCAATTTGAATGGCAGCTCCTCGCCTTTAACATAGAAATACACCTCTCCCTGGACGTCCTTACCAAATTGAGATATCCGCGCCTGCTGGCCTTTTAGTTCACTCACATCTAATTCCTGATAAATCCCACACTATCAATATGATAACAACATTCTACGTATACCACGAACGCGCTAACAGAAACTAAACGTCGTGTGTATCAAAGATACTTATTTGATACACCGACTATGTAGCGACAATTACAATGGGTGTTCCGTACAAGAGTGGTTAATTGACGCTACATAACGACCTAGAATTGAAAGTTGGCGATTAACGCAGCTACCTACTTTCATGTTTGCTCAAACGACAAAGGGCCTTCACTTGACCGAGCAAGTGAAGGCCCTCTGCAAATCTTAAGTTTACGCCTTACGGCGAGGTGGATCTCCCACGAATTAATCATTCAAGCATGATTTCGGCTCGCCAGCTCAATAGCTGACTGGTAGTAATGGAAATAAAGAATCGCTCCTTAAGTAAAGTCATTTGACGCATTGATCCCCCTCAGGATCTGAACGCCAAGCAGGTCGAATTGCTCGCAACAGGCTGTTGCAAAGTAGAATATAGCTCGCAGAAATAAGAGCAGTCGTATGGCGCAGTGGCCACATTGAATTGATGTAAAAATCAATCAGGTAGATTGAGCAGGCGCAAAGCCTGAGCAGTTAAGTGATGCATTCCAACTTCTTATCGAGTAAGAAGCCGCGACACGTTTCAGAACGCCATTTAAGGGGGATAAAACCCGTGTGCTTAATACTGTGCAGTCAGTATTCAACTACAGCAAGGTTAGTATACCACAACATTAGATCATGTGGAGTATTGGCCAATAAGTGCCTAAGGGCCAACCAATAGTGGTTAGCAGCGGAGTGACCGAAATGACAACACGAAGTAGACAATTTTAGTTGTTCGAAAAGTATTGGCTGCTTGCGCAGCCAACTGGATGTTATTGCCTATTAACAGGCAAAAGGCTCATATGTGTTAGGTGTTACCACCCAGCCTCCATTGGTTGATAATAACTCACCCACTCATCTTTACTTTCTTTTATGATTTCAAGAAGTTCCGAGTATTGAGAGGGAGAAACAAGTCCTTGAGATAAAAGGTATTTGTAGAACTTTTTAAGAACTGTAATTGTTGCCTTTACTGATTCTGGACTCGACCACATTGCTTTTCGAGGAAACCAACCCTCAAAGAAATATCCAATTTCCTCGACACCACCATTTTGAGGCTCAATAATTTCTTCATACAAAAGGTAGTGGTTCACATAGAAATCAAGATTATTAAGGTGCTTAGACACAGCTTTCTTGGACAGTTTTTCACCTTTTAAATGTGATTCAAATTGATCTAGCAGTTGATTGTTCTTAACCCTTTGTTGTTCAACTAACAACTCGTACTCTTCGTAGTCCATAAAATCCCGTCGACACTATTTTTATGATATACAGATGATATACAGAAGTTTACATCAAATGGATTATGTTGAACATGAACGGACACCTAACGCTTTTTAGCCGCCTTTCTCTCCCCACACTGTGCCATCTTTCTCATGTGCCAGCAAAGCTCATTCTCTTTTCATCACTACAAATGGGGGCTTCCTTTACTTTTCCTGGATTGTTAGACGGACAAAAGTCGCCTAACTCTCTACAAGGCCAAATTCCTGCCATACCACCGAAAAACACATAACATAGACTCCATCAATCAATTTTAAAATTTCCAACATCAAAACCTATCAAAGCGTTTGGAGCTCATTTTTCAACCATGCACACGATTTTATAAAACAATCATCCGTAAACTAACATATCAATCCAGTTCCCTTTAGGTGTACCTTTAATGCACTGGGCAAATTTAGTGCACTAAAGTCGAAAAATAAATGTATAATGCACCAACATAACCAGACCAATGTAAAATGCACCAATGAATCACAATATCCGAATTTATGGTTACTTAAGAGCCTCGACCGACGAGCAAGATGCCTCCCGAGCAAAAAATGACCTGATCGAGTTTGCTGACAAAATGGGTTATCCCGTTGCCTATTGGTTTGAGGAGAACGAATCAGGGGCGCGATTACATCGCCCTGAATTATTTCGTCTCCTTGACATCGCGATGCCAGGCGACATTATCCTGGTTGAGCAAGTGGACCGAATAAGCCGCCTTAACACCAAAGACTGGGAACAACTCAAAAACATCATCGCCAGTAAAGGATTGAAGGTCGTCGCATTGGATTTACCGACCAGCCATCAATTTATGCACACCACCGACGAGTTTACCGAGCGCATGCTGGCTGCTCTCAATAGCATGATGCTCGACATGCTAGCCGCCGTGGCCAGAAAAGATTATGAAGACAGGCGTCGCCGCCAAGCGCAAGGCGTGCAACGAGCAAAGCAAGAAGGAAAATACAAAGGTCGCCCGGTTGATATCAAGCTGCACCAGAAGATAGAAGGTTTACTGAAAGATGGGAAAAGCTACAGCCAAATCGAAGCATTGATAGGTTGCTCCAGACATACGATTTCTAAGGTTTCTAAATTACTCAAAACAAACAAGGCGTCATGTTAAAACCATCACGACAAGATCGAGAACAGCGATTTATCCAAAGAGCCAGACAGAAGTACGGCGAGCAATACGACTACTCCGAAGTGAAATACGTAAACCTAACCACACAGGTCAAAGTTATCTGTCCTAAACATGGGATCTTCCCCTACAAATCTAATCTCTAAACTCAACGGCTCTTGTTGAGCGCACCTAGGACAAGATACAAACAATCGAAAATTCCATAGACACTACCTATTACGATTTGTAAAAGGTAAACTGTTACCAACTTCCTTAACCGTTTTATGACTATGAATACTGTGACCGTATCTTCTTTAACAACCCTCTCCGATTCGAAAAAGAA
>NZ_JAHGAH010000779.1:0-927 GCF_030248475.1 Vibrio sp. D173a | reverse complement strand
ACCAAACTTGAAGTACATACCATAGCTGAGCACCAAAGTGATGATGACAGAAGGCACAACTACAGCCACGCTTGAGATCTGCGTTTTCTTAGCTTGCTTCTCAGCAGGAACATCATCCAACAGAGACTGTTTTAGGTCAGCGATCAGCTCTTGCTGGTCATCAACTAAACCTTCTTCTGCTTCAACTTCCAGCTCATCAAGGCGATCTTTATAAAATGCTTTATTGAGCTCATCGCGAAGCACTTCGTCGTTGTTGGCTTTCTTGTTCACAAACGGCAGCACAATCAACACGACAGCAGCTAATGATAGGATAATTGTAGAAATCCAAAATAGAGTCATTACTTCTTGTCTCCGTCGTTCTCTTCATCGAGTGACGCTTTTAAACGTGCTTCTTTGTCCGCATTCCAATCATCATTTGTCTCTGTAGCTTTTGCCTTAGACTTTCTACTTCGAAGAACAATAAGAGCAAAGCCGAACACCACAACGGCAAATGGACCTACCCACAAAATCGCTGTCGCGAACGTCAGTGGCGGGTTGTAAGTTACAAAGTTGCCATAACGAGCGATCATGTAATCAATGATCTCTTGCTCAGACTTGCCCTCTTTCGTCATCTCATACACTTTCTGGCGAAGGTCGACGGCCAATTCGGCATTCGAGTCACCAATAGTGTTGTTTTGACATTTAGGGCAACGCAGCGTGCTGCTCAAAGTTTTGAACTGCTGCTCTTGTTGCAAGTTATCAAACTCATGAATTTCAATCGAAGCCGTTGCTGTCAGAGAGATAGCAAAAGTCGCTAACAGCGCAATCAGTGCGTGTTTAATCATTTTGCTTCCTCCAACAAGTCTTGATACATAGGCTCAAGCGTTGATGCCCAGTTTGTCGGGTTCACATCACCAACATGGCGGTAACGAACAACACCGTTAGCAT
>NZ_JAHGAH010000778.1:0-1936 GCF_030248475.1 Vibrio sp. D173a | reverse complement strand
AGCGCATACTACGGTTGCAGGTGTGCCAGCTAAGATTGTCGGTAAACCGAAAACAGACAAGCCATCACTGGATATGGACCAAGGGTTTAATGGGCGCTCTCAGAACTTTATTCATGGGGATGGGATTTAAGAGTTTAAAGCAGATGAGGGATTCGAGTAGCGAGATACGAAGAGATTAAGAGCTTAAAGCAGATGAGAGATTCGAGTGGCGGGATGCGAAAGGATTAAGATCTTAAAAGCAGATACGGGATGCGAAAAGATTAAGAGATTAAAAACAGATTCGGGATGCGAGTAAGCGAGATACGAAAGACTTAAAAGCAGTCACTGATCTTTAGCTCTTCGTATCTCGAATCTCGTTTACTCGTATCTGCTTTTAAAGTATCTGGAATCTTTATCTCCGTATTCACATCGATAGCTCTATAAACTAGAAGTAATTTAATGAGTAGGCTGTAACTTAGATGACAAAAACAATGAAAAAGATTCAAGCTATAAGCGGCCTTATTTTACTTTCTAGTGCTTTGTTTTCTATCCCTACCCATGCAGCTTCTCAAGGCGAGCTGAAGGGTGTTGAGAGCGAAATCTCTCGCCAGCAACAAGCCTTATCTTCTCAGCAAAAGAAACTGGATAACCTGCACGCCAACCTCAAGAAGCAAGAGCTCTCTATCGCTTCTCTTGAAAAAGGCATCAATGAAAGTATGAAGCAGCTTGCTACCGCTAACGCAAATGTTCAGCAACTCAACAATAAGATTAAAGCGCTTACTACTCAGAAGCAAGTCCACACTCAGAAGCTCGAGCAACTGATTCAAACTTATTACATGACACGCCGCGCTAAAGCCTCTTCACACATTCTCAATACGGGTGTCGAAGAAGACCGTATTAGCCATTACTACCAACACTTAGCTAAAGCCCGTACCACAACGATTAAAGCGATTGAGCAGACTCAAACTGAACTTGAAGAGAGCCAGCGCCTTCGTAAAGCAGAACAAGAGCAAATCGCATCTCTACTCAAACAGCAAACAACCAAGCGCGACCAGCTTGCTAAGACTCAAGCTCAGCGTAAGAAAACCGTCGGTAATATTAAGAAAAGTATTTCTGGCGATAAGAACTACCTTGCGGAACTGCAACGCAACGAGACTCGCCTAAAGGCAGAAATCGCAAAAGCTGAGAAAGCCGCTCGTGAAAGGCGTAATGCGGTTCCTATGGACGGCTTAGCAAAACGCAAAGGTAAACTGCCTTGGCCAGTCAAAGGCAAAGTTCTACATAACTATGGAAGTCGCCAAACTTGACAAGTAAATTGGAAAGGTATGGTGATTAACGCCAGTTATGGTCAGCAAGTGAAATCCGTCTATTCTGGCACAGTGGTATTTGCTGAGTACCTTCGTGGATATGGCTTAGTGGTGCTCCTCGACCACGGTAAAGGTGATATGACGTTATACGGTTTTAACCAAGCTCTTCTAAAGAAAGAAGGCGACAAGGTAAAAGCCGGTGAAGCCATCGCACTCGCTGGTGATACTGGCGGTCAATCTCGCCCATCACTTTACTTTGAGATCCGCAGAAACAGTCAAGCGCAAAATCCTAAGAATTGGTTGGTTAGATAAGAGCGGTGACGAGATTCGAGTAAGCGAGATGCGAAGGGATTAAGAGCAGATCCGAGATGCTAGTAAGCGAGATACGAAGAACGGAAAAGAACCTGTCTTCGAGCTAGAACGTTATTAGTATTCGTCATTCCAGAATTGAGGGACGAAATGTCTGGAATCGGAAGAGCATATAAGAACAGATGCGGGATGCGAGTGAACGAGATGCGAAGAGAATAAAAGCAATGACGAGATTCGACTAAGCTAAGCTAGTGGCGAAGAGCTTAAAGAGCAGTTGCGAGATACGAGTGAACAAGTAGCGAAGAGGATAAGAGCAGTGACGGGATGTGGGTAAACGAGTG
>NZ_JAHGAH010000777.1:0-934 GCF_030248475.1 Vibrio sp. D173a | reverse complement strand
CGGGTAACACCAGGATGAGCAGTGAAGAACGAGAACTGTCCAGCCTGCTTTGTCTTTAGCACTTCACTAAAGACACCTCTTTCGTCCCCGTAACTAGGAACGGTATAACTAAATTGACTTGGTTGTATATAGCTTAAGTAAGTTGAATAGAGAGCACGCTCTAAACCTACACCTACATTTCCTGTAATTAAGCTAACACGGCTTCTTTTGAACTCATTAAGCGTCTTTGCAACATAACCGACTGTTGTTGAGTACTCAGGAGTCACCTTAGTCGAGCCAGAAGGAGTATCACCATCTAGTAGAGCCATCAGACACTTACAAACATCATCGATGTAAATCAACGTAACAGGAGCATTTGGATCATGAATGTTAATCTCGAAATCATTCAGAATGTTATGGCAGAAGGTAGCAACGAAAGAGTTGTAGTTTGGACGACACCATTTACCGAATACATTTGGAAAACGGTAGATGAAATAAGGCGAACCAGTTTCTCGCCCATAAGCTTCTACAACTTTCTCGGCTTCCGCTTTACTAACACCATACGCATTATCACTCACAGCCTGTGTTGAAGAACTGATCATCAAAGGCACTTTACGACCGTTAGTCTTCAAAGTCGTAACAATGTGAGACGTTAAATCTGCATTACCTTCTTTAAATTCTGAATCGTTCTTCGGGCGATTCACGCCCGCAAGGTGGAAAACAAAGTCAGTGTTAGCTAATGCTGCATTTAAGTCACTTTCAGAAGCATCACGATCAATTTCAGTAACTACGTACTTACCTTGCTCTTTAAGAAACAAAGACAAGTTTTTACCAATGAAGCCTTTTGCGCCTGTAATTAATACATTCATTACACACCCTCCGGGACGTTTACACTACTAGCTTCTATATCTGCAATAAAATCTAACCTGTGAAGCAATTGAATCATACCCGTAAC
>NZ_JAHGAH010000776.1:0-652 GCF_030248475.1 Vibrio sp. D173a | reverse complement strand
TGAATCGGACACGAGTTACTTCTACGAGACCGCCGAAGTGCATGAAAACAACTTCCACCCAATGGTGGATGTAGCAGAGCTTAGCCAAGATAATCACACTGTTGATGCCAAGTTTGTGGTCGACCAATTTGAAAGCCAGATCCTATCATTCGGCGGCCAAGTCTCTTATACCAGTGTGGAAAATGAGCGTGATTACTCAAGCTCCCGCTCGGTAACGCAGAGTGCTGTTTACGTTCAAGATGAGTATTTCGTAACGGATGATTTTGCAGCAACACTGAGTGGACGCCTTACACACAATAACCAGTTTGGTAACGATTTTAGCCCACGCCTCTACTTTGTTTATAACGGTATCGACAATGTTACCTTCAAGGGTGGATACGGAGAAGGTTTTAAGTCACCAACGCTTTTCCAATCTTCAGAGGATTTCTCATTAGTCAGCTGTGGCGGTCGATGCACACTGCTAGGTAACCCAGATCTGAAACCACAAACCTCCAAGACTTACGAGTTCTCAGCCATGTATTCGGGTGTCGATGGTTATGTGCAAGCGACAGGTTTCTTTAATGATGTCAAAAACTTGATAGACCGTGACTTAACACCGTACTTCAACGGAACCTCGACCATTATTCAATATGCGAACGTCGATAAAGTTGAG
>NZ_JAHGAH010000775.1:0-798 GCF_030248475.1 Vibrio sp. D173a | reverse complement strand
ACTCTCGCTTTATCCCTGCGCATATCGAATCGGCTTTCTTTAATGACCTCGATATGTTGATCAAGGCACTGGAGGAGCAGTGGTCAGACTCAAGCAGCATCATTCGTCTGCATGGCGACTGCCACCCTGGTAACATCCTTTGGCGTGATGGCCCGATGTTCGTTGACCTCGATGACGCGTGTAATGGCCCTGCCGTCCAAGACCTATGGATGTTACTCAATGGTGAGCGCCAAGATAAACTGATGCAGCTCGACATCCTATTGGAGGCGTATCAAGAGTTTTGCGACTTTAATAGCGCGGAATTGAAACTAATTGAGCCGTTGCGCGGTCTACGTATGGTGCATTACATGGCATGGTTAGCAAAGCGATGGCAAGATCCTGCTTTCCCAATTGCCTTCCCATGGTTTAATGACCCGAAATACTGGGAGCAACAAGTACTTGCTTGTAAAGAGCAGATTGCTACCCTACAGGAGCCACCACTTTCGTTAATGCCTCAGTGGTAAGGCAACACTGATAGCAAACAACAAAAATTCAAACATAATGGAGATTGAATAAATGAAAAAGCTATTCGCATTTTTCTCATTGGTTATGCTGAGCTTGTCGGCTCATGCGGCACAATTTAACGAAGGTGAGCACTACAAAGTTCTAGATCTAGAAGCTTCGAAGAAGCCGGTAGTGACGGAGTTTTTCTCATTCTACTGCCCACACTGTAATAGCTTTGAACCAATCATTCAGCAGCTAAAAAAACAGCTTCCTGAAGGTGTTAAGCTTCAGAAGAACCACGTATCTTTCATGGGT
>NZ_JAHGAH010000774.1:0-936 GCF_030248475.1 Vibrio sp. D173a | reverse complement strand
GGAATGTCTCCAATATATGGAATACGTCGTAGCTCTTCTCGCTCTTCAGTACTTAGCAACCCAGCTAAAACAAAACTTTGACCATCGCCTAACTCGACAGTAGTTCTTGCTCGGCGGGTTTTCAGAGCCGGTAGATCAAAGTTATCATTCTGATACTGATTATCTAACGCACTCACCTCTGGTAACATGGATAATTTTATTTTGTCATCATTGAGAACCTTAGCCATCAGCTCTAGTCGAATACCATATTCTCGGTACTCAACATCCGTACTACCATCTATTACGGTCACAACAGGTATTTCACCACCCGCTAAAAAGCTTGCTGTCTCACCAGAGATTACAGAGAGATTCGGCTCGGCAAGGACTTGTCCAACTCGATCATCACCAATTGCAGTGATCACAGAAATAATGTCATCAGCACTAAAAGAGGTCAGTTGGTCAACGAAAACACCGGGGGACACTGTACCAATCTCAATACCAAACTCTTCAAGAAACGTGTGCGAAACTTCTGCAATTGATATCTTCACATTGACTTGCTTGGTCGTTTTTACTTCAATATTGTCAACAACACCTGGGTACCGATAACGACGCATGAATGCCATCTCATACGCTTCATCACCTATTTGCCAATTAACGTTAGTGATTTCAGCTTCTTTACCTAATAATTCACCCGTTAATCGATAAATCTCTTCTTTGGTTTTCTCTGAAGCGACGGTACCGCTCAAAACAGCTTGTTCACCTAAATTATAAATACTGACATCTGCGTCTGGATAGCGAAGTGCTATTTGCTGCTCAATATGAACAAGGCTTTTATTCACAACCAGCTTGTTAGAGATAATCGTATTGCCTTCCTTATCAAAGACCATAAATGAAGCATTACCCGTTTGCCGCCCAAAAAACACAACTTTGTTTTCATCTATAACTTGATAACCGGCA
>NZ_JAHGAH010000773.1:0-686 GCF_030248475.1 Vibrio sp. D173a | reverse complement strand
TGATACCGTTGTGATGGAGGCGCCAAGCTACCTAGGTGCGATGCAAGTATTTGGTTTAGTCCAAGCGAACATTGTGACTGTGTCTCAAACCGAGTTCGGCCCAAACCTCGACGAACTCGAAACGTGCTTTAAACAGCAGGCACCAAAAATGTTCTATGCGGTACCGGATTTCCATAACCCAACGGGCGTATGCTGGACTCTAGAGAGCCGCCAACAAGTCGCTGCGCTTTGTGAACAATACAACGTCGCTTTCATTGAAGACGCACCTTATCGTGAACTGCGTTTTACCGGCTCTGAGCTGCCACTTGTATCGTCGTTCTGCCCAGATCACTCAATCGTACTGCGTTCATTCTCTAAGATTGCTTCTCCAGGTCTGCGTATCGGCGCGGTAACCGGCAAACGCAGCTACCTTGGACCACTTATCAAGGTTAAACAAGGCGCTGATCTTCACTCCAGCGTTCCGATGCAAGCACTGCTACTTGGCCTGCTTAAGCACCAAGACTTCGGTCTGCATATGGAGAACATCCGCAACCTGTATAAGTCTCGCTACGAGGTGCTGTTCTCTGAGTTGGAGCAAAAACTGCCACAAGGTTGTGTGTTAAAGCCTGTTGATGGCGGCATGTTCATTTGGGTTGAGATCCCAGAGTGCGATACGTTTGAACTGGCTAAGAGCCTGCTTGGTAACG
>NZ_JAHGAH010000772.1:0-1380 GCF_030248475.1 Vibrio sp. D173a | reverse complement strand
GTTCGCCAATACCAACATGATCGTACCTGCCAAGCCAAGTAGCACAATCCCCACAACCAACGTTTTGTAAGTACCAAAACGATCCATAAACTTCTGAGCAGTAAATGCAGCGATGATGTTGAATGCTGCATTGATACCAAACCAGAACGTAAACTCGTTCATGCTCATACCTAGGTTTTCCATCAGAACCACTGGCGCCGATGTTACATACGCTAAGATCACCGCCATAGCCATCAAACACAGAGATGCGTGGAAAACAAACGATGGAGTTTTTAGAACTGACCAGTAACGCTCAAGCTTAAATACCGCAACCTTTTCTGTTGTAGGGTTGGTCTCTTTCATCTGGAAGAAAAGAATCGCACCAACAACAATGGCAAACCCAGCCATAAAGCTGAAGTTTGAGCGCCAACCAAACTCTTGTGTTAACCGACTACCTAAAATAGGTGCCAGAGCAGGAATGAAACAGATAGCTCCGTTTAGGTAGCTGATCATCTTGCCACTTTTTTCAGGACCAAATAGATCGCGAACTGTTGCGAACGCGGCAACAGATGTTGCACACGCTCCTAATCCTTGAAGCAGTCGAGCCATCAACATCATATCAATAGATTGAGCGGCCCACGCCAAGCAAGCGCTCACTGCATAGATGCTGATACCGCCAAGGGCAACAGTTCGGCGACCTAATTTGTCCGCAAGAGGGCCGGCAAACAGTTGGCCAACACCCATCGCGAATAGGAACCAGGTAATGGTGTCTTGTGCTAACGCGTGTTCCACGTGAAACGTCGCAGAGATTTGAGGTAAAGCTGGTAAGTAAATATCGATCGCCAATGGGCTGAACAGAACAAGCATAGCCAATAGTGCTACTTGCAGCTTACTCGGGGATGGAAGCACATTCGAAGACACACGATTCTCCTAGTTAATAAATTATGTTGCGCATCATAACCAACTAAAGATATGAACAAAAATGGCTTATACTCATTACCATTATTCCCATATGGAAAATCTCATGAATCTCGAAAAATTGTCTCGAATTGACCTCAATTTACTAGTTTGCTTGCAGGTTCTCCTCGAAGAGCTCAGTGTCACCCGCACCGCTCATCGGCTTTGTTTAAGTCAGTCAGCCGTCAGTAAATCATTGGCAAAGTTAAGGGAGCAATTCGACGACCCGCTGTTTACTCGTAGCGCTCATGGCTTACGTCCGACGCCTAAAGCTGTGTTCCTTAAGCCGCGCTTAGAGAACTTGATTAACCAGCTAGAGGTGCTCACTCAGCCAGAAACTTTCACGCCCTACAATAGCGATCACAGCTTCCACATCGCCGCAGTTGAGAGTGTTTATCCGCTTATCCTGCCACACTTCTTACCCGCAATTTTCCAACAAGCACC
>NZ_JAHGAH010000771.1:0-778 GCF_030248475.1 Vibrio sp. D173a | reverse complement strand
TCAAGCAAGTGCATCACTTTGGCTTGTTTGACTGCGCGTCCAAAGCCTTGCATCAGTTGGTCTTTGCCTGATGGTGTTATTTGCCATTCGACGAGTGTAGCGAAGTCAGCTGGTTTTCCTTTACGCAGTGCGCTTGGGAGTGCGTTAGCAAAGGTTTCGCCTAACGGGTATTGATAGAACTGGCTGCACCATACTAACAAGGAGTAGACCGAGTCGGGCCATACAGGTTGGTTATCCAGCAGCGCTTTAATAGGCTTAAGCTTGTCGAACTCAAACTCTGATTCGTTCACTAGTGCGGTCACGATGCCGGTGAGCGTTTGACGACCAAAAGGAACCGATACACGTCCACCAATGATAGGAAACAGATGACCTGGGATTTTGTAGTCAAATTGTCTGTCTAAAGGGACTGGCAGAGCCACTCGGGCTATCGTTGGACGCATAGATTCGCTTGTTAATTCTGGAGAGTGCAGGGCGACCAGTCTAAAGGATAAGGGCGCTAAATTCGAGAAACAGTTCGCCGATGAAAGTGGTCGATGTACTTATGCAAAGCATAAAAAGGCAATAAAAGAAGAAATCGTATAATAGTGGCGAAAAAATCATCCAAACTGGTTGATCCTGCCTCACAGATTCATTACTATACGGCGCCTTAAAGGTATGGCTTTATCACGTTTTCGTGAGATGCGGTGTCTTTAATCTATTTTTTAACAACGTGTGGTGTCCGGCTTAGAATCGGATGGCGACACGGCCTAATTGAGGTTTTCCCATGAAAGTTGGTATC
>NZ_JAHGAH010000770.1:0-1381 GCF_030248475.1 Vibrio sp. D173a | reverse complement strand
TTACTCGCTTACTCGCTTACTCGCGTACTCGCTATAGCATATCCACCGCTTTTTCAATCTCGGCAATTAGTATTTCAACATCATCGGTATTGTTATATATACCAAACGAAATTCGTACTGTTCCTTTAACGCCTAAAGCATCCATCAAAGGGTGTGCGCAGTGGTGGCCTGCTCTTACCGCAATGCCTTGCTGATCCAATAACGTAGCAATATCTTGGTGGTGCACTCCATCCATCAAAAAGGTCACTACACTTGAGTTTGGCTGGTAACCAACCACTTCAATATCATCCAATCGTGAGAGAGCTCGATAGGTCATATCTACTAGGTGATGAATGTGAGCCTCAACCTCGGATTGCTCAAACTGGTTTAGCCATTGAATAGCAGTGT
The DNA here is from genome assembly GCF_030248475.1 of Vibrio sp. D173a. Taxonomy (NCBI): domain Bacteria; kingdom Pseudomonadati; phylum Pseudomonadota; class Gammaproteobacteria; order Vibrionales; family Vibrionaceae; genus Vibrio; species Vibrio sp. D173a. The sequence goes on along the minus strand of NZ_JAHGAH010000770.1, from coordinate 994 downwards.
CCAATGCGATCTCACCTGCTACATTGGGTGTTCCAGCTTCAAACTTTCCGGGTACTGCAGAGTACGTCGTGCCCTCGAAAGAAACACGCTCGACCATCTTTCCGCCACCATGCCAAGGCGGCATCGCTTCGAGTAACGCCAATTTGCCATAAAGCACACCCACCCCTGCAGGAGCATAGAGTTTGTGGCCAGAGAATACGTAGAAATCGGCATCCATGTCAGCCACATTGACTGGCTCATGAACCACACCTTGTGCTCCATCTACCACAACAATTGCCCCGATGGAGTGCGCTTTTGCTATCACTTCTTCGATAGGCTGGCGCGTACCCGTGACATTAGTAACCTGTGCTAGTGCCACAATCTTGGTTTTTTCACTCAATAGCGAATCAAAAGCGGTTAAATCGAAGTGACACTCTTTGGTCATAGGTACTTTGACGACCTTCGCTCCTGTTTGCTCAGCGACTATCTGCCAAGGAACTATGTTGGCGTGGTGCTCAAGCTCGCTCACTAGGATCTCGTCACCAGATTGAAGTGTATTTCGAGCGTAGGTTTGAGCGATGAGGTTCAGTGCTTCCGTCGCCCCGCGTGTCCAAATGATCTCTTTGCTTGAGCTTGCACCAATGAATGCAGCGACATTATCGCGAGCCGCTTCAAATTGGCTGGTGGCATGGGCTGTAAGGCTGTGACTACCGCGGTGTACATTGGCCTTTTGCTTAGAGTAATAGTCACTGATCGCATCGATAACTACTTGTGGTTTCTGTGTAGTCGCCGCGCTATCTAAGTAAATCAGAGGCTGTTGATTGACTTGTTGAGTGAGCGCTGGAAATTGATTGCGAATGTGCTGGATGTCTAGCATCTAAGATTACCTAAGAGTTGATGTTCGAATAGGGTGCTTTATCGATAGCACCCCATTAATTGTATCGTGAGTTGTGCGGTCTTGGGGACAAATTATCTCTGTCTATTTATCCCATGAGTCTTCTTGTTGTTTGACTCG
>NZ_JAHGAH010000077.1:0-32145 GCF_030248475.1 Vibrio sp. D173a | reverse complement strand
CAAGAGACAGCCTAAAAAGGAGGCGAGATGCAGGATGGATAACGTCGATCTTGTTAGTGGTACTTGTTTACTCTGCCTTCGACGAAAAAGACTTCACACTGATAACGTTGAGCGATGTCGCGAAGCATTGATTGGTTCATTAATGCAATCTTGTTCGACGCGACGACGGCACTGGCGTTACCAGACTGAATAGCTTTAATCACGATTTCCACTTCAGAAAGCTGTTGAGATGGCTTCATCTGAATGATGTTTTGACAGCGAATGTTGGAAGCAGCAAGTTGCTCAAAATCAGGACGAGGGCACTCAGCGGTAAACAGGACCCATTGTTGCTGTTGAGACAATACTGCCAACTTAGAAAGCAGTTGGTCAGACACATCCATAGGTTGTGTTGCTTGTGCCAATACGTTGTAACGAGAGTATGTATGAGATTGAGTTTGTAACCGCATCTTACTGTTCCTTTATACATGCTGTATGTGTATACAGTAGTTTGTTTTTGATGCCTGATCAACCGATTTTTATGAATTGAGTTGAAAAACGTTCTCTTAGTTATCACTTTATTTTTGTTAAATTATTGAAATTAAATGACTATTTTTAATTTTTGACATGTTTGATAAAGGTGGGGAAATGTGAGATGGTCTGCATTTCGGTACAGTATATACAGGTGTTTACTACTGTATATACAGTACTTTCGAGCTCTATATACAGTGGTTTTTCCAGGTCTATACAGTGCTTTACAGTGCTTTTTGAGACTCTCTACTGGGTTTTAAGAGTCCTTAAAGTTGTGAGGAAGATAAATATACAGCGGAAGTTTGAAGTGAAGCGGGCAGTAAGATGGCTGCTAACAGGGGACCTAATTCGATAAGTAGATAATAAGCAGGCTGCGAATTCGCAGCCTGAAAATACAAGGATCGATGTTTAATAATGGTTAGAATTCGGTTTTTGCGCGTGCGACTTCTGCTTCAAACTGGCCAATGTTACCGGCTCTAACGAGCTGTACCATGGATTGAAACATGGCACGAATCTGTTCTATGTTGCCAGGGTTTGCTCGTGTACATAGACTGCCTAAATCGGAGCCTGCGATTCTCAGTAGACGCGCTCTATTAGGCCCTGACACTTTTCGCTTGATTGTGTTCTTCAAAACCATCAACTCACCGGTCGCAACGACTTCAGGCGGCTGGTTGGCAATGATTGCGGCTGCTTCATCTGTATACATGTGGTCACCAATGTTTTGTGTTTGAGCAAAAACTATACTCCAGAACCATCATTGGTTTGACCCGCTGACAGGGAATACCATCGTCTTCACTATGAAATAAGTGACATTGTTTTAGATAGGTTTGTTAATAGACATCGAAACACCGGAGAGTTAGGGAATATGAATACCATCAAGACAATCTCGGCGAGATAAGTATTGAAGCGGGATCAAAAAAGCGCCTTGTAAAAAGGCGCCCTTGAAAATCAGTTCCGTTGATTTGTTCTTGTTAACTTGCTCTTTGCGCCATGCGTTCACGCATTTGCAATTCGCCTTGGTTGAATAGGCGAACATCGATTTTGGCGATGTCGTAGCAAGCTTTGCAAGAACTGTGGTACTTACCATCTACGTAATCATGGCGAGTTACAAAGCTAGGTTTTTTACACCAATCACAGGTGCCTTCTTCAGTGAACATTGATTTTCTCCCCACCTATATGAATTTTGAGTCGTTAGGTGTTATTTTTCGCCGAGTATTATGGCATACAAAAGATAGGCAGGTTAAATGTCTGTTAATTTGTTTGAGAGGGAGATCGATTGCGAGCCTTTGTTTTCGAGGGTAAAAAGCTCGCAAGCTTAAGGTGTGCGACGGTGTTTTACTCTTTTGTAACATTTTGTGAAATGGTTTTAAACGCTTGATTTAAACGCTTCATCTCTTCTTCACTTCCCCTAGAATCAGGATGATAGAGTTTTGACAATTGTCTGTAGCGCAACTTTACTGCCTTACTGTCAGGGATGGTTTGCGGAGTATAGCCAAACATGGCACAAGCGATGAGGAGCTTTTGGTTTTCAGGCTGCCCTTTGATCTTCTTAAACTCTTTAAATACTTTTTCCAATTGGCGTTTAAGCTGTTTGTTAGCAAACTGCAGTTCTTTAACTTGTGTCTCTAGTTGCTGAGCCTTAGAGGCTTCGTACGCAGCGCTCATTTTAGCTTTATGACTGTTTCTACGGAACCCAAAGGCACCTCCACCCAGCAGCAAAGCGACAGCCAGTGTACCGGAAGCGTACCAAATGTTGGACTCGTCCGCTTTAGCCTCTTGCTGTATCTCTACTTTTTCTTGTTTCTCTTCATCGGTGGCTTTTTTATCAAGCTCGACAATCTCAGAAACTTGTTTCGCTCTGAGTTGATTGAAGCGCTCTTCTAAAAACTGATTGTAGGCTTGTTCTGCTTGAGGATTTTTAAGTGCAGACAATTGATACCAAGCTTCCACCAGATCAGAGTTTGAAACGTCAGCTTTATGATGCTGAACAAAATCCGCTAACAGAAAGCCGCGGTCAGTCGGATCATTTAATGCAACCGAGGTAAACCAATAGACTGCCTGAGTGTAGTCGATATTACCGCTTAAGCCGCGTGCGTAATCTTCTGCTAATTGCTTTTGAGCGGGCAAATACCCTTGGTGTGCCGATTGCTCTAACCAATAACGGGCATCTGTAGGTGACTCTGGGCTGGGTTTCAGTGCCAGTTGCTGAGCAAGATCGAATTGGGCTTCGGGTTGTGTTGGATTTGGGGAAGCAAATACAGTGCTGCTAAAGCAGGTACTTAAAGCAAAGGTGAGGGCAATGGTTCTGAAAGACATTGGGTATGTCAGGTCTAGCGCGCTTCGCTAGACCTGCTCCGGTAATCATTATTATTACCGGTATGGTGCAACCAAATTACTTCAGTGGCAAGATCTGGATTTCAACACGACGGTTGCAAGCACGACCTTCAGAAGTTTGGTTTGAACAAATTGGGTTGCGCTCACCGTAGCCAAGTGCAATTGCGCGACCTGGAGCAACTTTTTGTGACACTAGGTACTGACGTACTGATTCAGCACGGCGCTCAGATAACGTTTGGTTGTAAGAATCGCTGCCTGTGCTGTCTGTGTAACCATCGATCACAAGACTTGTGTCTGGGTATTCAACTAGGATTCGAGCCACGCCACGCAGTGTGTTGTGGATGCTCGAATCAAGTTGGTAAGAGCTTGAAGAGAAGCCAATGCCGTTTTCCATGCGAAGAAGCAGTTGGTTTTCGCCAACGCGTTCAACTTGTACGCCAGAGTTTAGTAGGGCACGACGCAGTTCCGCTTCTTGTTGGTCGAAGTAGTAGCCAACACCAGCGCCTGTTGCACCGCCAGCAGCTGCACCAATCAAAGCACCTTTACGGCGTTCTTTTGCGTTATCACCCACAGCTAGGCCAATTGCCGCACCTGCGATCGCACCGATAAGCGCACCTTGCGTGGTTGAGTTAGTTTCGTATTCACCTGTGGTTGCGTTTTGGCGTTGTGTTGCTTGACAGCCAGTAAGAGCCAGCACTAGCGCAAGTGCAATAGACATCTTTTTCAAGGGAAAATCTCCGTATAAGCCGAGGCGCAAGTGCGCCTCATAATGGGATGTGAATTATGGAATAGAAAGTATTGATATTTGTTATGAGAACGTCAGGCAGAGAGAACTTTTGTAAGCTTTTTCTTATAGTTGGCGACGTTGTGACCAGTTCTATGGTTACTTAGAAGAGTCGCCCAACATTTTCCTAGCTTGTTCACCGCCAACACCACGGTTAACGGAGACTTTACGGCCTTTCTTCAAGCCTACTTCATAGTCTGCTGTGATGTTCTTCATCGCTTCTTTGAGCTGCTTCTTGAACGTCTCACGATCGATGTTTTTGAATTCTTTATCAATGTAGTTATTGATTTTGTTTGTTGACTCTTCGTCTGGCGAGATCACTGGCAACTTCTCTAACGCGCCTTCCACCCAACCAGAAACGAATGAGTTTACGCGACGAGTGACTTCCATTGAAGAGGTGCCAGAACCAGCAAAGCTATTGCGGAATTGCCCGGTACTCTCGTTTAGTTCGCGATAGATAATATCGAAACCGAAAGCCGCGAAAATTGCGCGGTCTGCTTCACCGATAAACTCGACACGTTTAAGCCCTTTGTGGTTCAGTAGAACCGCTTCAACACCGAACTTGGTGTTAATGCCACGAATCACACGCAGCAGTGTTGAGCTGATGTTAGTCGGCAGGAGGTGTGAAGATTGAGTCTTACCCATTTTGATAAACTCAATATCATCTTTGTCCAAGCCGTATTTCAGCATGAGACGGTGCGCCATCTTGATAGCGTTAGCTGCCTCATTTACGTTGGCGGAATTGCCCAGTTCTAAACACTTGGCGATTTTTTTCAGAGCTTTTTGTTTATCCATCGACAACCAGTACCGAGAACGGAAAATTTAAGAAGTCGGACATATTACCTTTTTTGAGGCAAAAACGGAATAACGATAGCAAGGGAAAAGCGTGCTGCAAAAAGAAAGCCCTTTGTAAAAAGGGGCTTTGCGATGATGAGGTTATCAACAAAAATTACAGACCAAGTTGGTCAAGCAGATCATCGGCATCACTCTTGTTGCTCGCAGATTCTGCCGCTTTTTTATCTTCCATGCTTTTGCGCGTGGCTTCCAGAATATCGTCTGGGCTTTCATCTTCCGCCACTTCAAACTCTTCTAATTGGATAAACTCGGTTTTGTCCATGGCAAGCTCTAAATAGAAGATGTTGTTGTTTGCTGTTGAGAAAGTCACACGTCGCGCTTGTGGGCGGTCGAGGTTGGTATCGACTTGCAGAATCACTTGCTTGTTCAGTGACAGCATTTTTGGCTGATTCTGAGTGATATTGGTTTGTAGCTCTTTGCGAATCTTGTTGGTGAAGTCACCAACAAGTTGGTTCATCAACTCACCCAGTACATCGCCCACTTCATCTGAGGTGTGTGAGATCGCCAGTTCTTCTTCTGGCATGCCCATATTGCGCATGTAATTGGTATAGATCTCAAGCGCCGCTTTCGCGGTAAAGTTAATCACAACTAGGCCAGTGAAACCGCCATCAAACAGCACAAAACAACCAAAATCCGGCTTGAGGCTGGTTTTATTGATCTTTTGCACCATTGCAGAGTAATTAATTTGAGAAGAGGTTGCCGAAGTGAGAACGCCAGAAACCGACTGGCAAAGTTTTAGAAGGATATCTTCAGTGGTTACAACTTTATTTTTTTTCATCCTGAAAGCTCATATTGAAAGGCTATTTCCCTTTCAATGTAAGGCATCAAGCCTTCAAAAATAAAGTATAAGTTTAAATATTGTATTGAGATTCTAATTTGAACGCTTTTTTAAATGTTGTAAAGTGACATAATTCAAAGAAAACAACTTCATTCACGACTTTCCTCCGTAAACGGCTGTTGGAGCGAAAGGCAAGGATGATTAAAAAGTAGATAACCCGCAGCTGATTGGATCAGCGCAGTAGGGGCAGGAAGCAAATGTTACCAAGATTACACTCGCAAACGGATGTCGATCCTCTTGTTCTTAGTTTTCTCAAAGAGCTGGAGCATTCCGGGTTCACTGGCGATATCGAAAGCCAGTATTCTAGCCGTCTCGCGGTAGCCACTGACAACAGTGTCTATCAACAGCTTCCTCAGGCTGTTGTCCATCCCAAAACCACCCAAGATGTTTCCCTCATCGGTAAACTCAGCAATAGAGAAGAATACGAACGCATTACTTTTTCTCCTCGTGGGGGCGGCACTGGCACCAATGGCCAGTCTTTAACGAAAGGTATTGTGGTCGACTTGTCTCGCCACATGAACAAAGTGTTAGAGGTGAATGAAGAAGAGGGCTGGGTTCGTGTTCAAACGGGTGTGGTCAAAGACCAATTGAATGATGCCGTTCGCCCTTATGGGTATTTCTTCTCTCCAGACTTATCGACCAGTAACCGCGCCACGATCGGCGGGATGATCAACACGGATGCGTCCGGTCAAGGCTCGCTTAAGTACGGTAAAACTTCCGATCACGTTCTCTCTCTTCAAGCGGTTTTTGCTGATGGTTCGATTTTGGAATCCGACCTTTCTCATGGCTTGCCGAATGAAGGGGAATTTGCCGATACGGCAATGCGTGTGACGGAGTCGGTATGCCGTGACAAACGCCAGCAAATTAACGATAAGTTTCCTCCGTTAAACCGATTTCTTACGGGCTATGACCTTAAAAATGCGTTTGACGAAGAGGCAGACAGCTTCGATATCACTCGTGTTTTGTGCGGCGCTGAGGGCTCATTAGCGTTCATCACCGAAGCGAAGCTCAACCTAACCCGCATTCCTAAAGCGCGAACTCTGGTTAACGTTAAATACAACAGTTTTGATTCTGCATTGCGTAACGCGCCATTCATGGTTGAGGCGAAGGCTTTGTCGGTTGAAACCGTAGACTCAAAAGTACTGAACCTCGCGAAACAAGACATTGTCTGGCACACCGTCAGTGACTTGATTACCGATGTACCTGATAAAGAGATGCTTGGCATTAACATGGTCGAGTACGCTGGTCAGGATGAAGAGGAAGTTGCTTCTCAAGTTGCGTTCCTAACGGCCAAACTTGATAGCATGCTAGAAACAGAAGAAGCGGGCATCATTGGCTACCAAGTATGCAGTGATGTGGCGAGCATCGGCCGTATCTACAACATGCGTAAAAAAGCCGTGGGTTTATTGGGCGCGGCGAAAGGGCGCGCTAAGCCTGTTGCGTTTGCCGAAGACACTTGTGTTCCACCAGAAAACTTGGCGGACTTTATCGTTGAGTTCCGCGAGTTGCTTGATGCAAAATCACTTAACTACGGCATGTTTGGCCACATAGACGCAGGTGTGCTCCACGTTCGTCCTGCATTGGATCTGTGCGATCCTCATCAAGAAGCCTTGATGCATGAAATCTCGGATGAGGTGGTTAAGCTGGTGGCAAAATACGGCGGCTTAATGTGGGGTGAACACGGCAAAGGGTTCCGCTCTGAATACGGCCCAGAGTTTTTTGGTGAAGAACTCTTTACTGAACTACGTCGCGTCAAAGCCGCTTTTGACCCACACAACAAAATGAACCCAGGTAAGATCTGCACTCCGCTGAATAGCGATGCAGAGCTTGTGAAAGTCACCGATACCAAACGCGGCTACTTCGATCGCCAGATTGATGTTCAGGTACGTGATAGCTTCAAGCAGGCGATGGAGTGTAACGGTAACGGCTTGTGTTTTAACTACGACACCAGTTCACCTATGTGCCCTTCAATGAAAGTCACTGCAGACCGCCGTCATTCACCGAAAGGGCGTGCGGGCTTAGTTCGTGAGTGGCTACGTCAATTGACTGAGCAGGGTATTGATATTCTCGACCTAGAGAAGCAGACGTTGGAAAACAAAACGTCCATCAAAACCATGATCGACCGTGTGCGTCATTCGATTAATCGTCGTCACGAGTATGACTTCTCCCATGAAGTGTATGAAGCGATGAATGGCTGTTTAGCGTGTAAAGCGTGTGCGAGCCAGTGTCCGATTAAAGTGGATGTACCTAGCTTCCGCTCTCGCTTCCTCAATATTTACCACTCACGTTACCAACGTCCGGCAAAAGACTATTTGGTGTCAAACATTGAATCCATGTTGCCACTGATGGCCAAAGCGCCAAGTGTGGTAAATGGTGTGCTAAAACAATCTTGGGTGCAGAGTTTAACGGCTTCGACAGTAGGTTATGTTGATGCTCCGTTGTTGTCTGTACCGACTTTGAAAGAGCGAGTAGAGACCTTAACCACGGCTTATGACTTGCAAGCACTCAGCGGTTTATCTTCTGAAGACAAACAAAAGCACGTGCTGATTGTTCAAGACCCGTTCACCAGTTATTACGACGCCGAGGTTGTGGAAGACTTCATCAAGCTCGTTCAGAAACTCGGCATGAATCCGGTTCTTCTACCGTTTAAGCCAAATGGTAAAGCCCAGCACATCAAAGGTTTCTTACGTCAGTTTAAGAACACCGCGCAAGATACCGCGAAGTTTTTGGAAATGGTCGCGGATTTAGGCATTCCAATGGTGGGCGTCGATCCTGCATTGGTGCTGTGTTACCGCGATGAGTACGCTGAGGTATTAGGTAGCAAGCGCGGCGAGTTCGATGTGCTTACCGCTCATGAGTGGTTGTATCCAAGGCTGAACGAGTTCGATGCTCTTGAATCGAAACAGCAAGCGCCTTGGTATTTGTTCGCCCATTGTACTGAGAAGACCAAAATGCCAAATGCCGAGAAAGAGTGGGGGGCTATTTTCGCTCACTTTGGTGCAGTGTTGAACACCGTGTCTGTTGGCTGTTGTGGCATGGCAGGGACCTTTGGTCATGAGGTAGACAAGCTATCGATGTCGCGTGACATTTACGACCTGAGCTGGAAGCCTAACTTGGACAAGCTCGACAATGAACGCTGCTTGATTACGGGGTATTCCTGCCGAAGCCAAGTCAAACGCTTTGAAGGGGTAAAACCTAAACACCCAGTTCAAGCTTTGCTAACCTTGATATAGTATTTTATAAAAGCCCAGTTTGACTGGGCTTTTTATTATTTAAGAACCGTTATTGACGATGACAACGTTTTACTCTCATAAGGATATGAAGATTGAAAAAGCTTGAGCTGAAAGTCCCACCTGTCGCTTTGTTTCTGTTGATGGTACTCCTGATGTACTGGCTAAAAGACGCCATGCCAGAGATGAAAATTACCGTACCGTTCGTTGAGTTTGTAACCGCAGGGCTGATTGTGATTGCTGGTTTTATCGGAATCGCAGGTGTTTACGAATTTCGTAAAGCGAAAACAACCGTGAACCCAGTGAAGCCTGAAACCGCTTCGCAGGTGGTGGATACTGGCGTGTTCGCTTACACACGTAACCCAATGTACGTCGCGCTATTGCTTGTCATCATTGCGATTGGACTATTGTGGCAGCACCTCAGTGTTATCTTATGTGGAGTATTGTTTGTTGCTTACATGAATCGCTTTCAAATTAAGCCAGAGGAGCGGGCATTAGAACGTCTGTTTGGTGAAGATTATTTGGATTATAAGAACCAAGCACGTCGCTGGATTTGATGACCGTAAAGCCAATCGCTTATAAAAAGAGAGCCATAGATAAAAAAACGTAGATAAAAAACACAGATAAAAAGAAAGCCCAGTGAAGTCACTGGGCTTTCTTATGAATTTTTGAAATTGGTCGGCAGGGCCTTATCTAGCGAAGCTTACTCTGTTGAAGTTTGCTTCCTGAAGACTAGGCTGCCTTAGCGAACTTTGCTAGGAAGGCGTCCTTGCGTTCGTTAAAGCGTTGGACTAAATCGTCTACCGCTTCTTGGTCGTAAGGTTTAAGGCCACTCGCCACCATACGTTTGATGCCTTTACCTACTACTTCACCATCTTCTTTAAAGGCAAAGTTTAGCGTTACCACACCACGCTTACCTTCAACATCGAATGTTGCACCTGTGAAGTCGACTTCAGGGTGAGTCAGGTCTAGACGGTTGAATTCCACTTCCATGCTTTCGTAAATCACCAATGGACGTTGGCAGTTGATCATCATTTGCTTCTCTTCCATTAGAGGTACCATGATGTGCGGGAAGTTCATGCCAGAGAACTGAACGTAGTTTGTGACCACATGTTCAATGAAGGCTGGATCGTGGTTGGTTTCACCCTCGCGAGACATGTGCAGGTATTCTTTGCCTGCTTCGTCTACAACAGCACTTTCTTTTTCACACTTATTTTCAATGTGAAGTGCCACACCATCGTTCACCATTCCGGAGAAATCGAAGCGCATTTTGTGGCTCACGCCTTTTTTGCTTAGCAAGACGGCGAAAAGCAGATCGCCTGGCACACAAAAGCGTTTGTTGTCTTCATCATGAATAGGGTTGTAATCACCAGCTACGCGCTTTGCAAAATGACTTGCTTGTTCACGAGTAAATTGAAATTGGTGATTAGTGTCTGAAAAATAAGGTGTTAGAAACATAATTTTTACGAAGTAACCAAAACTGTCAGGAATTATAGGCGAAGATCTCCCTATTAATGGTCCATCCAGTGGAAGGTTCACTGCATCTTAACAATGAAACGATAAAGGTGGCGAATAAAGCCACAGATCACTCGATTATTGTTGGCTTGTAAATACCTAGGGAAATGGTCGGTCTGAAAGGTAAACCATAGTTCAAGTGTATCGATTAAGGCTATGTATAGTCGGTGCAATGGCTAATTTCTTTTTGTATTATGAGATATCGACCATTTGTCTTGCTAATTAATGAGTGATTGAATTATTAAGGTGTTATAAAATAAGGTCTTAATGATGAGTTTGTTGAATGGTTCGCTTCTCGTTTGACTCGACGATTTGCTTAATCTTCGACCGTCTTACTCAAAAAACACATTATTGATTCTTTTGTTTTTAACTGTCTCTGGTATCGAGCGAAATGAAGATAATTGAAATGAAACAGTAATCTATATTGTTGTTATTATCTTTATTGGGAACATTCCCAGACATAAGCCTTATATAATTTAATGTCTTTATTATCATTATCTTAAGTGGCGAATCACTTACAACAAGTTGAGATAAGGTGCATTGCCGCAACTGGGCTGCTGGTTTAATGTTTTGCGAAATTTTATAAAAACAATAAAAAATAGCACCCTTGCAACCTTGATAGCCTCTTTCTAACAGACTGTCTTGTACGCAGGAGGTAATAAAACACAACAACAAAAGTTTGGCTGTCTATGAAATCAATGATCCCTCGGCATCATCCAAAGACTTAACCCTAAGTCTCTCTGCTCTCAGCGTTTGTCCACTAGAGCATCTTAATTAAAAACGTTCAATTTCCGGTTGCGAATAAGTAATCGGAGGCTTGCTGCTTCCTGCAAGAAGCAAATAACTTCTCAAACCAAGGATAATTATATGAAGTTACGAAAATTGGTATTGGCGTGTGCCATTGCTTCCCCCTATGTTAGTGCCTTTGAAGTTTGTAATATTGGTGACGAATACAACGTATTAGATCGTGAGAGCTTCCACGATATACGTAAGTCAAATTACCGAAACTTCAGTGAAGACCTAACGCCAGAAGATTTATTTTTGTCTGCGCCCGAACACCACGCAGACGCTCGACCTTCGCTTGCTGAGGCAGATGAAGTTTTCCCAGAAACTGCATCTCTACTTGAGGTCGGTCCTGCCAATATTGCCGTTCTTGAATCTGAAGAAGCGGCGAGCTTGCTTGCGACAATCGGACACTCGACGGCAGGTTTTGCCAAGGGCGCGCTTGAAGCGTTAGGGCCAGTAGGCGATACCATTGCCGTGGGTTTGTGGGCAAATGATGTGGCTCAAGCCTTTGAAGATGAGACAAAAACGTCATACGACCGTTTTGCTACGGTTATGAGTTTGATTGACTGGTTTGGCGTTCTCAAGCTACCTGAGCGAGAGATTGATCGTAAGATCCTAACGGCTCGTTGGAATCGAGTTGCTGCGGGTGATCATTATAGCTTTACCGTTCACGACGACATCGTCACTCAACAAGACAAAAAAGATAAGCAGCATTGGGCGGATCTTGCATCCGGTCAACAGCGCATGCTTGAAGCGCTGGCGAAGGGGTATGCCTCTGATGTAGCGCTTAAATATCAGCAGCATTATCAAGAAGCGTTAAAAGCACAAGCCGTGTTAGCAGAGACGTTGATTAACTCTGTCGAGACTGAAGTTCAGAAAGCCATTTTTAATAAGCTCGCGCTAGAAGGTGCGAATGCCAAACTGTTTGCCTCTGATCTTGCTTCAACTTGCCGTACTGAGATTGATGCGTTGCTGGCTTTGTACCCAGAGCAGGAAGAAAACAACAACCGTCCAATGTATGTGCCATCTAAGCGAGAAGCTAATCGAGCACTAGCGCGCTTGCAGCATTGCCAGCAAGACCATCTGGACTTGGCAGTGGCGGTGCTTGATCAACTTAGAAATGGGGAAGTGGAAGGCTTAGATCGTCAATCATTGCATCAACTTTACCGACAGGTTCTCAATTCGAAGATCAAAATCGTCGAGACCGCGAACTCCCAGCTTGATGTCCTTAGAGCCAAGTTAAAAGAAGAAATGTATGCAGAGGGCATGAATGCCATCGATCGTTTGTTTGATTCCGAAGCGGTTGCTAAAGCCCATCGCTATTTTAAAGACCAAGCGGATTATTTAGCGATAGATGAAATGTCTCGCAGTATTTTTGGGCGTCCGGCCACAGCTACTGAACGTCGTCAAAAGTATTTTGTCATTCAAGAAGGGTACGAGAAGTGTACTCGAATTGGGATACTTGGTGGTGACCCTAACTTCAGAGGGTGTACTGAGTACACGTGGATTCCTGCAGAGAAAGAGCATTATGACTCTGCAAAAGATGAAGTAATTGCGCAGATGGTTATGCCAGATCGCGATGCGATCAAGCGTGTTTTTGCACAATCTATGGATGAACTGATCAACGAAGGTTGGAGCTCTCAACATGAAGAAGCTTGGCTTGAACAGCAGATCTTAAGTTTTTCCGATAAGCAGCGCATCATCAGAACTGCAGAAGCTGACAAAGCACAAGTGATGCGTTGGATGTTTGATTCAAGTGCGGCAATGGACGCCGAGTGTGGCGGTGGTAATGCTTGTGCCGCTTGGTCTCCTGGCCACTTAGCAAAAGAAAACCTCTCTCGCGAATCGTCATTGCACCACATTGCTGATTGGCATGAAAGGAATAAAGACTCAGGGTATTACGTGCATTCAAAGCGTTTGGCAAAACTGGAAGGTTTTATTAGCTCGGCACTAGAGAGTGAATGGCAAGCAACACATGTTAACGGCTTTTATAGTTACCTATATCCGGGAAGCTTTGATGTCGATAAACATGCACCTTTAATTGCGTCAGCACTAAAGGCGTCCAACTTGAATACCAGCAATCTTGCGGCAGCATTACCGTTAGCGAAAAGCGTGGTAAAAAATCGTATTTTAGAAGCGATGAGCGTGGCTGACAGCAATGATGAGGAATGGCTTGCTGGACAGCTTGGCGACTTCCAGAGATACATTGGTATTATCCATGCGCAGAATATTTCTACAGGCCACTACGCATCAGGAGAAATGGGGACGACCGCACTCCTATCTGAGCCATTACCTGCTCATCTACTGCGCTACATGACGTTGGACGTTTATTACAATATTGACGATAGCGACTCTGCATATTATTACCCAGCGAACAGTGGCGAAGATATGAGTTATGACGTGCGTTTACATGCATCTATTGATGATTTGTTCAGTGCTAATTCTGAATTAGGTAGAAAACTCGACCTGCTAGTTCAAGTTAATGACAACTTCACCAATCTACCGGGCAGAACTTGCATGATCATGTACCCGCAACTGAGAGACGCCTTGTTTAAGATCTCCGGCGATGAGTCAATGTATTGGTTAATCCCATTTGCTGATTGGTTTGACAGTGTGACTCTCCAACAGCTAGAGCTGTTTAGTGCGATTCGATTCGGTGTCATCAAACAGAATGAGCTAAATATTCCCTGTGACTTGAGTCCTAACAATCCTAGCTACTGGTAATAGGAGTCACGAACAATGTTGAGGTTTATTGCTCTTTTTACACTCTGTCTTAGCGCGACTATTCATGCAGAGGTATTTGATGCCTTAAAAGCACCTTTGCGAAGTCATATTCAAGTTGAAGAGCTTGCTTCTCAGTTCTCTGATTGGGCTAAAGCCTCCAGCGGTTGGCGATTTAGATTTATGACGGAAAAGGATTTGGAAGCTCTAGAAGATTTTTCGGTATCTGGTTATCAATCTGCTAATGACTATTTAAGAGCGACTGATACATCAACTTGGGGCCAATACGGCAAGACAACTAAGAAGTTCATAAAACAGATTCGGGGGGCTATGTCAAAGCTCCCTGAATATAAGGGTATTACCTATCGTGGGGCGTGGGTAAAAGAATCTCTTTTGAACAAACTTCAAGTTGGAGATGTTGTTGTTGAGCCTGCGTTTACTTCTAGTAGCGCAATACCTGAAGTTGCTAAACGGTTTGCCATCACAAGACCCAATTCGCCACAGCCACTGCAGCGTGCCTTATATGAGATTCAGATCAAAAGCAATGGCCGTGCTCTCGGTGGTTTGTCTGAATTTGGGGGAGAAGCTGAAGTGTTGTTACCACCAAACACTTACTACAAAGTGACAAAGATCGAGTTAAACCGAGGCTCTGCGATGTTGGCTCTAGGGACTGTGTCATCACATGATGCGGTAGAAGGGATGACATACAACCTATATTCGGGCGAAGAGATAAACCAATCTTATTGGCGCTCTTTGGCGTGCCTTTAAGTAAGGAATGAATATGAAATCAAAAATATCGATTGCTTTATTATTAGTTGTCACTCATGGGTACGTTTTTGCCGAAGATTTCACTGAGTTTAAAGGGCAACCTCTCTCTTCAACTCAGCGAGAGCAGATGGAGAACGACTTGATGGACGGGGCGATAACCAACCATGAAAGAGCAGAAAGAAAAATGATCCCAGAGGAGTACTCTGCAATCAAAAGCTATGGCCGCGTCGATCATGATGTGGTGAATGAGTATATGCGAGCTGGTGAACCGAAGGAGTTTTTACTACCTGGCTATGGAGAGTCACTCAAAGTGAGGGTCTCTCATATGCGAAGCGTAATGAATAAGCTACCTAATTATAAGGGGACCGTTTTTAGAGGCTCATCGATTAAAAACAGTCTTCTAGAAAAGCTAGATGTTGGCGATATTTTACACGAAAAAGCCTTTTTATCGACATCGACCATTCCTAGTGTAGCGAGAAGTTTTTCAGTCTCTGCTGCTTACGATGGTGCATCTGCTGCTCAGTTCAAAATAGATTTGAAATCATCTGGGCGGGCTATTAACGCTTATACATTTAAACCATACGAAGCTGAAATCTTGGTTAAGCCTAATACTTATTTTCGTATTGAGGCTATAGAAAAAATTTCAGCAAATAAAAATTATATTAAATTAAGGGAGATAAAGAACCCATCTAAATACTTAAAAGCTGAACCAGACATACATGTCTTTGATAGCTTTACTGGAGAAGAAGTTTCAATCAAAGGCCGAACAGCATTGTATTGTTTATAAAACATACCGTCAGTTTATGAAACATACCATCCCTCAATAATTAAAAGAGGGATGAAACTATAATATAAAAATATCTTTATCGAGAAATTTTCGTCAATTGGTGTTTAAGATGAAATCCAAAAAAATAATATATGGTTTTTTGCTTCATTTTTTATTTTGCTCATATTCAATCGCTGGATTAAAGTACAACAAAGAATATTATAACTTTTCAGAGATGGAACAGATAATGGATAATTTATCTGAACCAGGTATTGATGATTTTGCAGAGTTTGAAAGGTTAAGAACAGAATTATATGAACAAGCTGATGTTCAAAGAGGGCTTTTATCTGAGGAGGAAGCTGCTGCCCTAGCTGAGTATCAAGATGTTGCATATGTATCAACGCGAGAGAGTTTTATCTCGGGTATATACGATAGTGAAACAAGGAATATTATTGACCATATAGATTCTGCGTTTGAAAAAAGCATCAAGTACCAAGGTGTAACCTATCGAGGTGAGCGTGAGCTTGGAGCATATATGTCTGATATACAAGTCGGAGATATTGTTAGCCCAAGTTCTTACATATCAACATCAATATCAAAAGATGTTGCCTATAACTTCCAGTCAGGACAACTCGCAAGATTTGAACTTCAAGAAGGTAAGAGCGGTATTGTCATCCCAAGCGTAATAGATGGTGAACTAGAGGTATTAATTAACAGAGATACTTACTTTGAGGTGGTTGCCATTAAAACAAGCTATATGGGCACGCATGTAGTTTACCGCGAAGTCGATGCTAGTTCTGTGGGGGAAAAAAACATAAAAGATATGCATAGCGGAGAAGAGTTAACGGCTACCGAAGTGTGCGCTTTTTAAAATAATGGACAGATAGCAATCTATTTAAACCTAAAAAGGTAAATAATTTAATGAAATATAAAATCATACCAACTTTATTAACGTCGGTTGTATTCAGTCCCACATCGATAGCCATGTGTTTTATTGATGATATTCCAGATACTCAGAACATCGATATGCTTAATAGTCAGAGATTGGAGGGATACGTTCAAAGTGAATTTTACTCAGAGCCACAATTCAGCTCTACATTTGGTGAGTTGGAGCATTCTTCTCAAAACCAATTATTCTCTGAAGCTTGGCCTCTATCAGAGGAGTCATTGGCGGCAGTACCTGCAACGGTGGATAGCGCAATAAGTGGTCAGGCTATCTTAAGTCGCGTAGGGCGTTTTGGTAGCTCCACGCTCGAAGTACTTGGCCCTGTGGGTGATGCAATTGCAGTTGGCGCTTGGGTTGAAAACATGGCAGCAACCTTCTCTCAAGAGTCTGCAACTCGCTTAGATAAAACAGCTGCAGTTTTTTCGATTGTCCCATTGGTGGGTGATGAACTTAATATGTTATCTAATGATATTAAGTACTTTGCGGCTAAGGAGAAAATCAGCGAGTTTGAGTCTCAAACTCACTATGTATTCAATAACCACTTTGCTGATTTCAAAAAATTTCATCACAAAAAAGAGGATGCGATACGCTTGATTCGGCAGTACGATAATCATGTAAAATCATCAACCATGATTTACCTTGATCAGCTCCTATTGCTCGCAGATACCGAGTTTCGCCGCATCGCGTCAGGCTACGACCGACAACTGGCCAGGCAAATGGCTAGGATTGACCTAGAAGTTTTGAAAGCGTACGGCCATATATCTGACCAGTCTAATCTAAACCACCCTCTTTGTGCAGATGTAGCGCAAGATCCTTCTCAGTTACTAAGTTGTATCCGAACTACCGGTCAAGCTCGTTTTGACGACATCGCCAATAGGCTTACTTCAGCAGAGTTTGGAGAACTGCACAAGAAAGTGTATCAAGCTAAGCAGAGTTTGGTTCAAACTGCGATGGCCAATCTTGAGAGCCACAAGAATACGATTTTAAATAATCTGGTCGAGAGAGCAAAACATCATGTAGGTGTGATACATAACAACACCAGAAACAATCGTCGCTTACTCGAGGAAAGGGCACGAATGAGTGGGTTACGTGAGTATGCAGCGGCAAATTGGGGGCTGGAATAACTCTCTGAAGAGCAATTAAACACAGCTACCTTTCTTGTAAAGCCAGCTAGGGTCTGTTGGGGCGTACCTTCAGTATATCCGGGTGGAATTCAAGCTTCTATTGATGCGTGCGAAGACAGCGGCGCTCTTTATGATACATATCATGTTTCTAAGGATCCTGAACTCGTGGAAGTGATAGGTGAGCAAGCTGTTTTTGATGTTGAAACGTATGTTTCAGCGCGATTATTTCAAGGGTGGAAAGCTGGACTTCTTCGTTCAAAGTTGCTTAATGTTGCCTCTTCCTATGCGATTGGTAAAGTCGCTCACCAAACCTTCGAGAGACTGATTGAGCAGCTAGCGACAACTCAAGTGCTCCCATATCAGACATCTTTCATAGATTATCTCAACAGTAAAGGGCTAGATGGATCAGACATTCGAGAAAGGAAGGATTGGTATCAAATCAGTCGTTGGTACGAACTAATTTTAACTGAAAAACCTTCTGGAGGGATCATAAGTAATATTAAGCAGTATGAAGTTTTCCGAGCCTTCATAAAGCCTCTTTTCGAGCAAGCTATCACGGCTGCTTATTTGAGTGATGTGTACTACTCAATCCCTTATCCTCACATGTACTCCTCAAAAGACCTTCGCTTTTATTCACCAATTTTAGCTGATGAATTTGACCGAGCTATTGAAAAATCAACTAATGAAACGCTGGATGAAAATTTAGTTGAAGCCGTAAATAATATTTTGGGTCGCATCAAGCACCTAAATACCGCAAATGAACTGCAATATCTTCTTGGTGACTTGGCTGTTTATGCTCAAATTGCTCAACATCAGCAGTCAGAGGTAAATGTTCAAGTTGAAAGTAATGGAAATATACTTCAACTATTTAACACAGGCTTATCACCTTTACACATGCAATATTTAAATGAAACACATTACCAATTGCTACTAGATCAGGTTGGAGACATAGCTCAGCACCAAATTAGGGTGGAATTAAACGCGGTTGGTCGTTTTCTTTCGATGGGGGATTTTAACTCCGCTATTGATCAACTTGGATCCGCAATAAGAACGAATAATGCGATCACTCTACCTTTTATTAACGAAATACTTCTGCATGAACTAGAAGATCTCATCGAACTACAAATTGCAGTAGAGGGATAATTATTATGAACTTCTTCAAATACGTATTTGGTATTATGTCTGTTTTGTTGGTATCAACAGAGATTGCTTTGGCTGGTGGAGGTGCCGTAATGGGGCAGTTTTATTCAGCTCCCGATGGGGTAAGAGTTATACATGGTTATAACTCGCAGCAACTTGGAAATCTGTACCGAGTCTCAACTAACCTCTATGTGCAAACAAAAGATGACGCGTACCTGGCTGACATTAAACTACTCATTCTCAAACTTAGGATGTCTCCGACTGGACGAGAAACTCTACGCCAAATTGCCACTTATACCCCAGTAAATGCGCCTGAAGACTCCGTTGGTCCCCTCATAGAGCATATCGAGGGTGTTGATGTTACCAAAGCAAAAGTTGTTACTGTAATCCGAGAGCCGGAAAGCTCAGGCCGTCTTTTTGAAACAGTGCCTTCTACTTTTGTTGATAGAAATAAAGCAGAGCTCATTTATCCGAGACAGTTTGATGGTAAGGGCGTATCCAACACCGTCTTCTTTTCTACCAAAGAGGTCGTCAATATTCCGGGTACAAGCAAACAGTTCGACCAATCTGTTGCCCTAGGACATGAGCTAATTCATGCGCGTGACTATGCTTCAGGGGCAATACCATCTGGTAGTGTACTTTTAAGGCACCGTCATCCAGATTCTGGGCAAGTCACTGAATATACGATTGATAATGCAGAGTACCAAACCACAGGAATAACGCATTTCAATAATGCTGAAAGTGGTAGAGAAGCAGAGACTGAAATAAGTACATTTCGCAGCAATAACATCGCGAGACGTGAACAGATGTACTTTCAATGGAAGAAACTTGGTCAAGAAGCTCCGAAAGCTTATTTGAAGAATGAAAAGGTTGTCAGTGAATATCATTTAGCAGATGAACTTGGTGCACATAAACGAAATACCTATTGGCCTGCTGGTGAATATCAATATCACCCATACACTGTAGAGGTGAGGCCTGCTGCAACTGGGTCAATGTCTCCCAAATGGGATACGGTTGAAGGGAAGCAAGCCCACGTTGAAGTTCGCCGAGCATTGAATCAATCTTTGAGTGAGGGAAGGGACACAGCGATAGTAATTATCGATGCAACCGAGCAAAAGCTTTCACAAAGCTTGCAGAACTCTCCTGTTTTGACCAGAAGAGGCTTAGGTAATCAGAGAGAAATTTTAAACTATGCGGCAAAAAATAATATCAAAGTAGTTAATGCGTACAGTACTACAAATGACACACCGCTTGCTAGTTTGAAAAAAAGACAGCGAAGCAGACTTTATCGTGCAATTTCTGGACAGCAAGCCAGCCCTGATGCATTTAAGGATGTCCAGTATAGCATTGGTGACGAATCCGCGCTTTCTAGAGAATTGGAAGGAAAAGATACCGTTCTTGTTATGGCCTATTCGGACGGGCAAATGACAACTAAAATCGTTGATAGCTTATCAGACGATCTCAATAAACAAGTGCTGGTGTCACGACATTCAAACCTAGATTATCAACCTGCAAATTTGAGCTCAGAAGAGAGCAATGCTTGGTTAAATATTCGAGAAAAACAGAATGTGAAAATGCTCGGTTCTGGCAGTCGCAGCCGTTTCAACATTTGCAGTGTTCAGTAATCTCCCTGTGACCTTGCAATAAGAATTACACCGGGAGATTCAAAAATTAAAGCCGATTGAGTGAGCAGCTCAATCGGCTTTTCTTTACCAGAAGTTTATTAGTGCACGCTAGGGAGCAAGTTTTCTGGCATTAATGCGTTATGCAAAGCCAGTTTGAGTAGTGCATTGGCTTGCTCAATATCTGGCGCGAAGTAACGGTCCTTATCGTAGAACGAGACTTTTTCACGCAGCATTTGTTTTGCAATCTCGATACGTTCTGAAGATTTGTTTGGCGCGCGGAAATCCAAGCCTTGCGCGGCTGACAAATACTCAACTGCCAAGATACCACGCGTATTTTCTCCCATCTCTTTCAGGCGACGAGCAGCAAAAGTTGCCATTGATACGTGATCTTCTTGGTTTGCAGATGTTGGCAAGCTATCTACAGAAGCAGGGTGAGCCAGTGTTTTATTTTCACTCGCCAGCGCTGCAGATGTCACCTGCGCAATCATAAAGCCTGAGTTGACGCCGCCATTGTCGACCAAAAATGGAGGAAGCTTAGATAAGGCGCTATCAATGAGGAGTGCCATGCGACGCTCTGACAAGCTACCAATCTCTGCAATCGCAAGCGCAAGATTATCCGCCGCCATAGCAACGGGCTCTGCGTGGAAGTTACCGCCAGAGATGATGTCGTCGTCTTCCGCAAACACAAGCGGGTTATCTGATACCGAGTTGGCCTCTACTTTCAGAGTGTCTGCCGCATTGCGAATTTGCTGTAAACAAGCTCCCATGACTTGAGGCTGACAGCGCAGTGAGTAAGGGTCTTGAACTTTCTCACAGTTAGTGTGCGACTCACCAATCTCACTGGTCGCTTCTAATAGATGTCGATACGCTAAGGCCGCATCCATTTGGCTGCGATGACCACGAACACGGTGAATACGTGGGTCAAACGGACGACGGCTGCCCAGTGCAGCTTCTACCGACATCGCACCACAAACGGTAGCAGAGGAGAAGAGATCTTCGGCAATGAATAAACCTTCGAGAGCAAACGCCGTTGACGCTTGAGTACCGTTAAGCAGTGCAAGGCCCTCCTTCGGTGCCAGTGTTATTGGCTCTAGACCAGCAATTTGCAGAGCTTCTAAGCCAGAAATGACTTTGCCATTGTGACGCGCTTGACCTTCACCAAGAAGCACCGTACTCATGTGAGCCAGCGGCGCTAAGTCACCCGATGCGCCAACTGAGCCTTTTTGTGGCACGCATGGATAAACTTGTGCGTTCACCAAATCAATCAGCATGTTGATCACTTTTAAACGCAAACCTGAGAAGCCACGCGCAAGACTGTTGATTTTCAGCACCATCATCAAACGCACGGTCTCGTCTGACATGAATTTACCGATGCCCGCAGCGTGCGAAAGCACAATACTGCGTTGCAGCGTTTCTAGATCTTCTGGCGCAATACGAGTGTTTGCGAGTAGACCGAAACCCGTATTGATGCCATAAACGGTACGATCTTCTGCTATTACGCGGTCGACAACTTGAGTACTTTCCTCAATGGCCGGAATGGCTTCTGGGTCGAGAGTAAGGTTGACAGGTGAGCGGCTCACCTGACGCAGTTCGTTTAAGCTAATATGGCCCGGCTTTAGCGTTAAATTGAGCATGTCTTTCATCCTTACTTCAGCTTTTTCAGTTCTTCATTGAGCATTGGCAAATCCAGTTTTTGCTCAGCTGCACATTGTTTTGCGATGTCATATCCCGCATCGGCATGACGCATGACACCTGTCGCTGGGTCATTGTGAAGTACACGAGCAATACGCTCAGACGCATCATCACTGCCGTCACAACAAATCACCATACCTGAGTGTTGAGAGAAACCCATACCAACGCCGCCACCATGGTGAAGTGATACCCAAGTTGCACCACCTGCGGTATTCAATAGGGCATTAAGTAATGGCCAGTCCGATACGGCATCAGAGCCGTCCATCATGCCTTCAGTTTCACGGTTAGGGCTGGCTACCGAGCCAGAGTCTAGATGGTCACGACCAATAACAACCGGCTCTTTCAGTTCACCATTTTTCACCATTTCATTAAAGGCTTGGCCAAGGCGCTCACGGTCTTTGAGACCCACCCAACAGATACGTGCAGGCAGACCTTGGAACTGAATGCGTTCACGTGCCATGTCAAGCCAGTTGTGCAGGTGAGGGTTATCAGGAATCAACTCTTTTACTTTCTGATCGGTTTTGTAGATGTCCTCTGGATCGCCAGACAATGCAGCCCAGCGGAATGGCCCAATACCCTCACAGAACAAGGGACGAATGTAAGCTGGCACGAAGCCTGGGAAATCAAACGCGTTTTCGATACCTTCCTCCAACGCCATTTGACGGATGTTGTTACCATAATCCAGTGTTGCCGCGCCGCGTTTTTGAAGCTCTAGCATCGCTTTTACTTGAACTGCCATCGATTTTTTCGCTGTTTTCACCACGTCAGCTTCGTCTTGTAAGCGCATTTCTGCTGCGTGAGACATACTCCAACCTTGAGGCAAGTAGCCGTTCAATGGGTCGTGTGCGGAGGTTTGGTCTGTTACCACGTCTGGCGTGATGTTACGTTCCACAAGCTGAGGGAAAATGTCTGCTGCGTTACCTAGTAGACCGACAGAAATAGGCGTGTCGGACTCTTTGATCATCGCTAGCGCTTCATCTAAAGATGTGGCTTTCTTGTCGACGTAGCCTGTGCGTAGGCGGTAATCGATACGTGATTCGTCACATTCAACAGCAATCATGGAGAAACCAGCCATTGTGCCAGCTAGAGGTTGAGCACCACCCATACCACCAAGGCCACCAGTTAAAATCCATCTACCTTTTGCGTCGCCGTTGAAGTGCTTTTTAGCTACTGATACAAAGGTTTCGTAAGTGCCTTGAACAATGCCTTGTGAGCCGATGTAAATCCAGCTACCTGCAGTCATCTGTCCGTACATCATCAGGCCTTCTTTATCGAGCTCATTAAAGTGCTCCCAATTGGCCCAATGTGGCACGAGGTTTGAGTTCGCAATCAGAACGCGTGGCGCGTTTTTATGAGTCGGGAAAACGCCCACTGGTTTGCCTGATTGGACGAGAAGAGTTTGGTCATCGTCGAGTCTTTCTAACACTTCAACAATCTTATCGAAGCATTCCCAGTTTCGTGCTGCTCGACCAATACCACCGTATACAACGAGCGAGTGAGGGTGCTCGGCTACATCTGGATCAAGGTTGTTCATCAGCATACGAAGCGGGGCTTCCGTCAGCCAAGATTTGGCGCGCAGTTGCGTACCGTGTGGAGCACGAATTGTTCTGCTTGTATCAAGTCGTGGATCTTGTCCCTGGCGCTGTGTCATTTTAAGACTCCTTTAGTTTCACGTGTCTACCAAGTCTGTGCTTGGCTATTTCTGCTCGAGTAAGGTGCTGTTTGAGCTGTGCCTTGTTCGAGTTGATCGTTATTGGGTTAGGTTATTTTGGTTTATGGTCTTTCTCTGCCATGGCATTGGCGATGTCCCAACATAGGCGGGCTGCCAATCGAGCGGTTTGGCTATCGACGTCATAGGTAGGGTTATACTCGGCAATGTCTGCCAGCATGAGCTTGTTTTTGTAATGTAGGATTCGGTCGAGAAACGGTGAAATGATGTCGTAGCTGACCCCTCTTGGTGCTGGAGCGCTTACACCCGGAGCTGTGGCCGCAGGGAACACGTCCAAATCAATCGTCAGATAGAGGTAATCGCAGTGATCGATAAAGTGCTGTAGCTGCGTTAAATGGTAGCTGTGATTCATGTAGCAAAGCTGTTTGTCTTCCATATACCAAACATTGAGTTCGTCCGCTTTCTGGAATAGCGCTTTGGTATTGCTGCTGCGACTGACGCCAATGCAAGCGTAATGAAACTTCCAATCATTGCGTTGGCAGAAGTGATGAATCTGATTAAATGGTGTGCCTGAGCTCGGTTTTACATCTGCCAGCGAACTTTCAAAAGCGCGTAGGTCGAAGTGTGCGTCGAAGTTGATAATGCCAATCTTCGGCTGCTTTTCTGGGTGATGGGTTTTGAAGTACTCGGCTAACCCTGAAAATGACGCCCATGCGATCTCATGCCCGCCGCCTAATACTACGACAGGTGAATGGGGTAGAGCTTGAGCAACCGTCGCTGCGCATTGCGATTGGCTGCTCTCTAGTAGGTCGTCTTCGCAAACGACAGTACCGAGGTCATAAAGCGGTGCATCTTGGTGCCAAGCGAGATTGGCTAGGGCACGACGGATTAAATCCGGTGCCTTTTTTGCGCCAATACGGCCTTTATTTCTAGCAACACCCGCGTCGGTCGCAAAACCAAGTATTGAGACGCCTTCGCTTTTGCTCGGTAACTCTTCAACCGAAATATTTTTAATCACGTGGTGAACGCGCTTACCCAGTTCTCCATCTTCTGCATCGTGGCGACCTTGCCAGTGAAATGGAGCGGTATTTGGGTCTGATTGAGCCATGTTAAAGTCCTCCGTGAGAGACATACTCACCATTGACTATGCGACCTACTAAACGTTTCGCGCCGACTTGGTAACTAAGGTCTGCTGGGTGTTCGATATCCCAAATTGAGAAATCCGCGTCATAACCGATTTCAATCACACCACGAGATTCCCCATAACCCAGAGCTTTTGCTGCGTTCTGAGTGACGCCTCGCAGTGCTTCTTGAGGGGTTAAACGGAAAAGAGTGCAAGCCATGTTCAGCATCAAGGTTAAATCAGCAAATGGCGATGTCCCTGGGTTGATGTCTGTCGCTATCGCCATTGGCACCTTGTGTGCTCTAAGTAATTCGATAGGAGGCAATTGGGTTTCACGTAAGAAGTAAAATGCACCAGGGAGCAAGGTTGCCACGGTCGAGGAATTGGCAAGCGAACGCACACCAACTTCATCGAGATATTCAATATGATCGGCAGAGAGGCCACTGTATTCTGCCGTTAGCGTAGTGCCGCCTAGATCAGAAAGCTGCTCAGTATGCCCTTTTACATGCAAACCGTGTTTTTTTGCTGCCTCAAAGACACGCTCGGTTTGAGCTAAGTTAAAACCTATCGATTCACAAAACACATCGACGCTGGTGGCAAGCTTCTCTTCTGCTACGAGGGGAATGATGTCGTCACAAATATGCTGTATATAATCATCAGCTCGGCCTTTAAATTCTGGTGGAAGTGCGTGAGCGGCAAGTAGGGTTGTGGTGATTTTTACTTTGCGTTCTTGCTCTAGGGCTTTCGCTGCGCGCAGCATCTTGATTTCATCTTGCAGTGTCAGTCCGTAACCAGATTTAACTTCGGCTGAGGTAATACCGCTTGCAAGCAATCCATCTAAACGCGGTAGAGCGAGTTCAATAAGTTGCTCCTCGCTTGCTTCGCGGGTTGCACGAACGGTAGAGAGAATACCGCCGCCTTGTTTGGCTATCTCTTCATAAGGCACGCCATTTAGGCGCATTTCAAACTCGTTGGCACGATTTCCGGCGTACACGAGATGAGTATGGCAATCAATCAAGCCTGGTAGCAATAGCTTGCTTTGAAGGTCAATGGTTTGTTCGTAGTGGTCTGGATTTAGGGTGGATTCGGTTTCTGCGCTGTCTTCGCCTTTTGTTACAGTGCTGAGTGCAACAATTTTTCCTGACCGAATACCGACTCGAGCTAGAGGAGAGGGTAGGTAGCCTTGCTCTCCTTCTTGCATAGTGACGAGGCGTGCATTTTCAATCAGCAAATCCATTCTGATACTTCCTTTTGATTTGTACTCTTAAATGTATATACAAATAAATAGGAGAAAAAAGCACCACTGACAAGGCTGATGTTGCTGAAATGTGATCAAAACGAAGAAGTAACGCCTAGTTTATAGCAGGATCTTAGAGCTTAATTTGTACTTGTTGCCCGGATGATAAAGGAGAGCTGTACTGACCAGTTTATCTTCACTCCACGTGCGACGATTAAGCAGCAAACAAGGCTCGTTAGCTTGCATTTTCAAGTCTTGTTTAACGCGTCCTTCTGGCACTATCGCCTCAACAGTGTGCTCTATTGCACTGAGAGGACAGTTATCAGAAAGGTACTGGTTTGGTGTCATGCAAGTAAAGTCTTGTTGTAGGTAACTAGGTGCGTACTGGCTGTTGACCCAACGCAGCTCAAGCTGAATTGGATTATCGTCTTCATAGTGGATAATCTCGCTGTAAAACACTTTGGTACCAAGCATGACGCCAAGTTTTGTCGCAATACTGTCATCGGCTTTGATAGCGATTTGCTCTAGCACTTCACTGTGGTGAGCGCGGCCCCGATTCGTTATTTCATCAGCAATGTTGCGAATGTCTAATAGGGGAGATTCAGACTTGTCAGCCGGATCACAAACAAAGGTGCCGAGGCGAGGGCGGCGTTGTAGTTTACCTTCATTGACTAAGTCTCGAATCGCTTTGTTAACGGTCATGCGGCTCACCCCAAACTGTCCCGTCAATTCGATTTCAGTTGCGATACGATGTCCAACCATCCACTCACCCGAATCAATTTTATCGAGGATAAACTGTTTGATTTGCATGTAGAGGGGCGCAGACATAATGACTTCCTTTTAATTGACTATACAAATAGTGCGTAATCTACGCATAAATTGCAAACAGATAGAGTCATTTTGTGCGCTGATAAAAGGAATTACTCCACATTCTTATCGTCTATTACTTGCAGGAGTTTGATCAGTTGTGTAAACAGAGACTTATCAAAATAACGAAAACAGACAGTCACAAAGGAATCGCATGTTTAAGAAACTAAAAGCGTCACTCGGAATCGGCTCAGCAAAAGTGGATACGATTTTAGATGAAATGAGCGTATATCAAGGCGCAACTTTACGTGGTCACGTTCAAATCAAAGGTGGTGATGTCGAACAACAAATTGATGCCATCACCATTAAACTGAACACGGAAATGAAAGTAGAGGCAGACGACAGCGTTAGCTACCAAACTTTCACTATTGATCAATTGAAAGCAGTTGAACCGTTTGTCATTCAGCCGAATGAAGAAAAGCAGGTGCCATTCGAGCTTAAGCTGCATGACGAAACACCTATAACCGCGGTTAGTGCGTTAAAAAATCAGTGCCATGTGTGGGTAGAAACGACATTGGATATCGGTTTTGCGATTGACCCACGCGACCGAGATTACATTGAAGTGCAGCCTTTACCAGTAGCCTCTCGCGTGATTCAAGCGATTGAACAAGCGGGCTTTACTATGGTGAAAGCAGATGTAGAGAAAGGATTCTTACGTGGCAACACTTTCTCTTCTCGCTCTGGCATTTACCAAGAGCTAGAGTTTCGTAATAACGGTTTTGTTTCTACTAAAGAGATTGAACTTTCCTTTATTTTGGACGGTGGAACGCTCCATTGCTTAGCGGAGATCGATCGTTCATTTAGTATGTCTGGCGACCAATACCGTTCTTTCTCGCTACCTATCGGAGCGTCTGATTCACAAGTTGCGTCGGCAGTTGCCCCGACCTTGAATCTGTAATACTCCTAACTTTCCGTTTCTGGAGAGAACAAGTACCGATATCCAAAAGTCAAGGCGATATCGGTACTATTGTCCATATTTCTAACGTTCTCAATCGCCATTATCTCAATCGCTGAGTTCTCCATTAAATAGCGATATCCAATCACAAACTCATTTGATGCGTCGGCAAACTCACTCGGCCCTTTAGAGGAGCCTTGATACCAATGATATTCAAGGATGAAGTGGTGATTCTCCTCCAATGCATAGCGATAACCTCCCGCGAATGCAGCGGTATTATGTCGATAGGGCAAACCTGCCAGTGCACGATCACTGTTTCGGAAGGCCATTCCTGCCATCGAGTAGAATACATTGGATACATTGAATCTAAAGGTATAGTTGATTTGTAGGCCTTGCTCAAAGCTAGTGCCTTTGAAGGGACCGTGCGGAACATCGTTGTAATAGAGACTCCCGCCAATAGATAGACCATGATGTTCATTTTGCAGTAACTGATATTGGAGGTAGGTCGACAGGTTGTTGGCCATTGTTTCGCCTTGAAAATCTTCCAGTAATATGTCGTATTCGGGCATCGACATATAGAAACGGTTCTTATCAACTTCATCACGTCCATTTTGTCCTATACCAAATAGGTCGTGAAAACTTTCGGTCATTCCATCTAAATGGTTATCTGCAGCAAAGACCCAACGATAGTTCATTTCCCATTGCCATTGGTCATTGATTTGCCATTTTCCACCGAGTTCAAGTTGATTGTGATAATAATCGAGAGAATAGTCGCCCGTGTGAGCCCAGACACTTGCGATGGTACCCGAGCCATATGCCTCAAAGTAGCCGGAGGGAAGACTATAACCAGAGCGAAGTACGTTGGTATGACTGACTACTTGTATTGGAGATTGCGCATAAGAGCGCAGTGGACCATATAAATCGGACGCGCTGAACGCTGGGGTACTTAGAAACAAAGCGCAACTCAAAAGAGTAGGTTGCCATCTTAAATCCATCATGATGAAAGCCTAAAGTGAGATTACTCAATAAATTAACTATAGTGCCTTTATGTTTTGAATGTTGTTTAATGGCAATAGTTATACAATTTAGGCTTAGTGTTGAATTGGTGGTAATGAAGTTTAGATGACATTTTGAAATCGCTCTTTGCATTCTAAATGTGAGCTAGGTACAATCCTTGTCCTGATGAAGGTCCGGTATTCGTGTTACCGAGCGACTGTCATCGACTCTCGAAATATCTTCTAATTTGAATAACATGTGTTGCTTGGTGTGCAACACCACTGTAAAGGACATAGCATGCCTATTATTACTCTTCCTGACGGCAGTCAGCGTCAATTTGACAACCCAGTTTCTACTATGGAAGTTGCGCAATCGATCGGTCCTGGTCTTGCAAAAGCAACTATCGCTGGTCGTGTAAACGGTAACCGCGTTGATGCGTGTGATCTGATTGAAGAAGACGCAAGCCTAGAAATCATCACAGTAAAAGATGAAGTAGACGGTCTAGAAATCGTTCGTCACTCTTGTGCTCACCTTCTTGGTCACGCTCTTAAGCAGCTTTACCCTCAAGCTAAAATGGCGATCGGTCCAACCATCGACAATGGCTTCTACTACGACATCGACCTAGACGAGTCTCTAACGCAAGACGATCTTGAAAAGATTGAAAAGCGCATGAAAGAGCTAGCGAAAACCAAGTACGAAGTTGTTAAGAAAAAAGTAAGCTGGCAGGAAGCACGTGATACGTTTGAATCACGTGGCGAACCATACAAAGTGGAAATCCTAGACGAAAACGTATCTCGTGATGATCGTCCAGGTCTTTACCACCATGAAGAATACATCGACATGTGTCGCGGTCCTCACGTTCCTAACATGGGCTTCTGCCAACACTTCACTCTAATGAATGTTGCGGGTGCTTATTGGCGTGGTAACAGCGACAATAAAATGCTTCAACGTATCTACGGTACTGCTTTCCACGATAAGAAAGCACTTAAGGCGCACCTAACTCGCTTGGAAGAAGCGGCAAAGCGTGACCACCGTAAGCTTGGTAAGCAACTAGACCTATTCCACATGCAACAAGAAGCACCGGGTATGGTGTTCTGGCATCACAATGGTTGGTCTATCTTCCGTGACCTTGAAGTATTCGTACGCTCTAAGCTAGATGAATACGGTTACCAAGAAGTAAAAGGTCCACTAATTATGGATCGCGTTCTTTGGGAACGTTCTGGTCACTGGGACAAATACGCAGATGCGATGTTCACAACTTCTTCTGAGAACCGTGAGTACGCACTGAAGCCAATGAACTGTCCAGGTCACGTACAGATCTTCAACCAAGGTCTAAAATCGTACCGTGATCTACCGTTACGTATGGCAGAGTTTGGCTCATGTCACCGTAACGAACCATCTGGTGCATTACACGGCATTATGCGTGTACGTGGCTTTACTCAGGATGACGCTCACATTTTCTGTACAGAAAGCCAAATTCAAGAAGAAGTAACAAATTGTATCAAGATGGTGTACGATACGTACCAAACATTTGGTTTCGACAATATCGTAGTGAAACTGTCTACTCGTCCAGAAAAACGCGTAGGTTCAGACGAAATTTGGGATCAATCTGAAGAAGCATTGAAACAGTCTCTAGAATCAATGGAAATTCCATACGAGATTCAAGAGGGCGAGGGTGCATTCTACGGTCCTAAGATTGAATTCACGCTATACGACTGTCTAGACCGTGCGTGGCAGTGTGGTACTGTTCAGCTAGACTTCAACCTACCAGGTCGCCTAGGTGCAACTTATGTAGGTGAAAACAATGAACGTCTTGTACCGGTAATGATTCACCGTGCAATTCTAGGTTCACTAGAGCGTTTCATTGGTATCCTTATCGAAGAATATGCTGGTTTCTTCCCAACTTGGTTGGCACCAGAACAGGTAATTCTTATGAACATTACTGATAAACAGTCAGATTATGTTCAGGAAGTAGTACAAAAACTGCAAAAAAGTGGAATTAGAGCTAAAGCGGACTTGAGAAATGAGAAGATTGGCTTTAAAATCCGCGAACATACTTTGAAGCGTGTACCGTATATGCTTGTTGTTGGTGACCAAGAGATGGAAGCTGGCGAAATCGCAGTACGTACTCGTAAAGGTAAAGATCTCGGTAAATTTAAAGTGGATGACTTTATCGCATACATCCAAGACGAGATCTCTATCCGTAAGCTCAATCTGGAGGAATAAGCTATTAAAGGCGGAAGACGCGGCCAACAGCCGGTAAAACAAAACCCACATCGTATGAACGGTGAAATTCGTGGCGTTCGTGAAGTTCGACTAACTGGCGCTGACGGTGAATCAGTTGGTGTTGTATCTATTCAAGAAGCGATCGCAGCTGCTGAAGAAGCAGGCATGGATCTTGTGGAAATCAGTCCTAACGCTGAGCCGCCAGTCTGTCGTGTTATGGACTACGGCAAATTCCTCTTTGAAAAGAGCAAATCTGCTAAAGAGCAGAAGAAAAAGCAAAAGCAGGTTCAGATTAAGGAAGTAAAATTCCGTCCTGGAACTGATATTGGAGACTATCAGGTAAAACTACGCAACCTGACGCGTTTCCTTGAAGAAGGCAACAAAGTGAAGGTAACAATTCGCTTCCGTGGCCGAGAAATGGCACACCAAGACATCGGTGTTGACGTTCTTCATCGCTTGAAAGAAGACACTGTAGACTTAGCTGTAGTGGAATCTTTTCCAAGTAAGATCGAAGGTCGTCAGATGATCATGGTTCTTGCCCCTAAAAAGAAGTAATTAACGGCTCATCAAGTAATTAAGACCCAGCCGTTTCCCTTTTAGAGGTAAACGGCTGGGTTTTGTTCGCCCTAATTACGTTGTTTATTAAACCTACTCAATGCGGAGTTATTCATCATGCCTAAGATGAAAACCAACAAAGGTGCTGCTAAGCGTTTCAAGAAAACTGCTGGTGGTATTAAGTACAAGCACGCTACAAAACGTCACATCCTGACTAAGCGTACTACTAAGAACAAGCGTCAGCTACGTCCAAATGCACTTCTTCCACGTTGTGAAGTTGCAGCAGTTGTTCGTATGTTGCCATACGCTTAATTCTTTATAGTTATCAATCGTTTAGTTTAGGAGAAGCATAATGCCTCGCGTAAAACGTGGTGTACAAGCTCGTGCACGTCATAAGAAAGTTCTAAAACAAGCTAAAGGTTACTACGGTGCACGTTCACGTGTTTACCGCGTAGCTTTCCAAGCAGTTACTAAAGCTGGTCAATACGCTTACCGTGACCGTCGCGCTAAGAAACGTCAATTCCGTCAACTATGGATTGCACGTATCAACGCAGCATCTCGTCAAAATGGTCTATCTTACAGCCGTTTCATCAATGGTCTTAAGAAAGCATCTATCGAGATCGACCGTAAGATCCTAGCGGACATCGCAGTATTCGACAAAGCAGCATTTGCTGTTCTAGTTGAAAAAGCGAAAGCTGCTCTTTAATTAGCAGTTTAGGATTAAGAGAAGGAGAGCATTAGCTCTCCTTTTTTATTGCCTCGTGTTTTTCCTGCTTTAAAATTTCCCGTTTCCCGTTTCCCGTTTCCCGTTTCCCGTTTCCCGTTTCCCGTTTCCCGTTTCCCGTTTCCCGTTTCTATCCCAACTCTG
The DNA here is from genome assembly GCF_030248475.1 of Vibrio sp. D173a. Lineage (NCBI taxonomy): Bacteria > Pseudomonadati > Pseudomonadota > Gammaproteobacteria > Vibrionales > Vibrionaceae > Vibrio > Vibrio sp. D173a. Next base: position 78 of record NZ_JAHGAH010000077.1, on the reverse strand, counting down.
ACCAAATAAGTTGCTCTAAAGACTGGATTTGTTATTTTGCCTCCACTCATTAAGTCATGCATAAGGAGCATCTGTGTT
>NZ_JAHGAH010000769.1:0-946 GCF_030248475.1 Vibrio sp. D173a | reverse complement strand
AATCTTAGACGGTGCTGATCCTATCCCTGAAACGGTGAATATCACTAATCAAGAAACTGACTCGACATTACTTGAGGGTAGCTTTGTATCGATTGAAAGTGACACATTATCGTCAGTCGTTTTCGACTCGTCATCATTGGCTCAGTTTGATGGAATTTTAAGTGTCTCTATTCAGGGGCGTGGAGAAGTCGTACTTACGGTTTCAGTCGATACTAATGGCGAGTACCACTTCCAACAGTTCAAACCTATTGAACAGATCAATTCAGACTCTCTTGAATTTTCACTCCCGGTAACAATTACTGACTTCGACCAAGACTCGGTGGTGAGTACATTAAACATCACTATCTCGGATGGGGATCGACCATCGATCAATTCTGTTGATCCAATCTCCGTACAAGAGAGTGGTATTGATGGTGGTTCAGAAGAAGGAACCGGTATCGTCAGTGGCAGCGGGTTTGTAACTTCAGAAACTTTCGATAGTGATATTATCGACCATCATGAACTCGAACCAACGGAGTTTAATACAGATGGCAGCTTGTTTTCACAAGGACAACCCGTTGAGTTAGAACTGATTAGTGAAGTAAGCGGAGTTCGAAACTACGAAGGTTTTGTCACGGTTAATGGCGTTCGAACCGTTGTTTTTGAGGTGGCCGTCGACAGCCCAGCGTTAGGCTCTTATGAATTTACACTACTGAATTCGCTTACCCATCAAGGCTCGCAAGATGCAGAATTGAGTTTTGAACTACGTATCTATGCGGTTGATGCGGATGGCGATCGCTCGTCTTTGGCGGGAGGTACGGGTGACGCGCAGCCAGCACTTATTGTCGTTACCGTTGCTGATGATGTTGTTGAGCTGATTGATAACATTGTTGCATTAGGGGAGCCGATACAAGTAGGTGACTCAATGGTCTCTTACACCGTATTCAATTTCACCGGAGCAGATGGA
>NZ_JAHGAH010000768.1:0-1509 GCF_030248475.1 Vibrio sp. D173a | reverse complement strand
CTTTGCATCTATTGGGTGGTGCTTATCTGTTGAAGATGGTGTGGGATTGCCTGCGCTCTGACCAAGGTGATGCTCCTGAGTTAACCGATAACTCTGCCGCTAAAGCCTATTACCAAAGAGCGTTGATCAGTAATCTACTTAACCCGAAAGCGCTTGTCTTTTTTGTGATGTTTTTGCCTCAGTTTGTTTCAACCAACATTGAAGCGACATCTGGAGAACAGATGCTGGTTCTAGGCTTACTACTTAATTTGCTAGGTCTGACCTTTAACTTTGCACTGGTTGCTCTCGCTGGCACATTAGGCAAGCCTCTATTAGAAAATGCGCAATTCAGAACGTATCAGCAGAAGGTGATGGGTGGCGTGTTTGTGATTTTGTCACTGTGGATGCTGTCATCATTTGTGGGTTAATCTAAACCAAACTAGTTTGAATAAAAATGGACGCCTGAGCGTCCATTTTTGTATCCAAAAAGCAGTTGATTAAGCGTCTAGTTTATTTTTAAGACGCTGACTTTAAAGCGTTATTGGTTGAGTTCGTTCTGATGCTGTTCAATTAGCTGATTGATATAAACTTCACCACGTTGTACCGCGTCAACATAGTTTTCACCTTGTTCGAACGCCGTGACGGTTTCGTAATACACCTTCACTTTTGGCTCTGTGCCTGAAGGGCGAACAATGATGCGTGAACCATCTTCGAGATGATAAATCAGCACATCACTTGCAGGCAGGTTGATCGCTTCTGTCGCGCCACCAATCGTAATGCGTAGCGAAGATTGTAAGTCTTCAATTACGCGTATTGAAATACCGCCAATGCTACTCGGTTGCTGACTTCTCAGCTTGGAACCGATGGAAGGGGCACTTGGGTCTAAAGCGATGCTTCGCTGCGCATTGGTGTAAAGACCATGCTGCATGTAGATGTCAGCCAACAAGTCCCAAACCGTCTTACCCTTTGATTTCAATTCGTCAACGAGTTGAGCAAATACCACTAGTGCTGACAGACCGTCTTTATCTCGAACTAAGGTGCCCATTGTATAGCCAAGCGCCTCTTCGTAGGCGAAAAGAAACTCATGATTATCGTCTTCCAACTGCATGCCTACGTTGGTGAGCCACTTGAAACCCGTTAAGGTTTGGAAATAGTGCGCACCGTTGGCATTCGCGACCTTCTCTAACAAGGTTGAAGATACGATGCTGTTACCGACCAATTGCGTTTTCGAATAAGACTTCGCTGCAAGGTAGTGAGCAAAGAGCACACCCACCTGATCCCCTGTGAGCATCTTGTAACCGCCTTCTGGCAGTTTAACCGCAACGGCGAATCGGTCTGCATCTGGGTCATTAGCACACGCGATATCAGCATCAACGCTTTGTGCGAGCTGGAGAACCAAATCCATCGCGCCTTTCTCTTCAGGGTTAGGGAAGTTAACCGTAGGGAAGTGTCCATCGGGCTCACGTTGCTCGGCAACACTGAAGACCTTGTGGAACCCATTATCATGAAGGAGATCTTCAGCCATTTGCG
>NZ_JAHGAH010000767.1:0-1515 GCF_030248475.1 Vibrio sp. D173a | reverse complement strand
CACCAATTGCGGTTGCGCTTGCAACCAGCATTACACCAAACCAATCCATTTTTTGTTTACCAGCGCTGAGTGCGCCAGTCATGGCTTCTGCCGTGATACCAATGATATATAAAACACTTAGTAGCATTGCTGTAACTCTATAATTTCGGTCTATAAAATCGTGATTTATGAGCCGTGCGATATAAAAAAGAAGCGCGAGTTTAGTGCGAAAAGTCACATTTTACGAATGAATATTTGTACCGCGAATTGGCGTTTCAGATTAGCTAAACTAATCATACAACCTAAGTTGGGTTAATCTGGGATGGGCAATCGATTATCATAGCCCGATTAGCTTACCAACCCAATGACATTACGCGGAATAGGGCTTTACCAAGCACTTAAAAAAACGCAAAATGCCCTCGTTGTTCTTATTTATTTTTTATCTTATGACGCATCAATATCCAGATATCATTAACATCTTCAACCGCACCTTTTTCGAGAGCTTTAATACTAAGTTAGAGTTGGGAGAAGATGAGCCGATCTACCTTCCAGCGGATGAGCAAGTTGCTCACCATCGCATCATCTTTGCTCGTGGGTTTTACGCATCAGCTTTACACGAGATTGCTCACTGGTGTGTGGCTGGCCCAGAGCGCCGTTTATTGGAAGACTTTGGTTATTGGTATGAGCCGGATGGTCGCACTGAGGCTGTGCAAGCGGAGTTTGAGAAGGTAGAAATTCGACCTCAAGCATACGAATGGATCTTAGCATTGAGTGCAGGCTTTCCTTTTAACGTCAGCTGTGACAATCTACACGGCGATTTTGAGCCAGATCGTTTGGCCTTTATGCAAAAGGTGCACAACGAAGTCATGGGTATTTTAGAAGTGGGTTTGCCACCTCGCGTAAAAATGCTGTCAGAGGCATTGCGAGACTTCTATGACATTGCTCCATTGACGGCGAACCAATTTATTGTGAAATAAGAGAAGACTATGATTATCGAATTTGAAGAAAAGCTACTTGAAGTAATTGATGCTCGTATTGAGAATGCCTCTGATGATGAGCTGTTTGCGGGTGGCTATCTGCGTGGTCATATTTCACTGTCTGTTGCAGCGTGTGAAGAAGAAGGCATCGAAGATATTGCTGAAGTAAAAGTACGTATCGAAGAAAGCCTAGAAGAGGCACGTTCAGAACTAACACCAGCTGATCGCACTATTGTAAATGACCTATGGGTTGAGCTACAAAACCTCGCTTAATAGCTCTCCAGTGTGTGCTCATTTTCTCTTCCCAATCGCACACACTGAGCTGAAAGCAGACTTATTCGAATTATTTGAATAAGTCTGTACAAATCTTGTGATTGTTCCATTTTCTGTCTAGGTTAATCTAACAGCACTTACCGAGATTAACAAAAGGACATCATCATGAAAGTTATCGCATTTGGCGCAAGCACCAGCTCTACTTCTATCAATAAAGCTCTAGCAACTTACGCAGCTAACTTGATTGAAGGAGCCGAAGTAAAAATCTTAGACCTTAACGACTATC
>NZ_JAHGAH010000766.1:0-613 GCF_030248475.1 Vibrio sp. D173a | reverse complement strand
TCGCTCTAGTGATCGGTTTGGTCTATGCGGCATATCGTTATGCCGTCTATCGTTGGAATAACGGTTACCGCCAAGAAGCGCTAGACGCTCTACTTCAGCTTGATCCTGCTGATAAAACGTCTGGGAAACGCGTTTTTGAGGTGCTGAAAACCGTGCTTCGTTACCTAGATTCACGTAATGCGAGCATTTATGGTGAGAGCGCCTTAACTCTGCTTGATGACTACTTGCCCGAGAAAGCGCCGGCAATCTTCAAGGATGCAGCATCAAAAATTTGGGTAGAGAGCCTAACCAATCCCAGTACTTATATGACGTTTGAACAGCGCAAAGAGATCATTACTAAAGCGACTCATTGGATGAAGCAACACCAAAACCGAGTCTCGGTTCAATCGCAGGAGACGTCTCGTGCTTGATTTAATTTCGCCAAGCTTTGAATTTGAACATCCTCTGTGGTTGATGATTCTGCCTCTGCCATTTCTGGTCTATTTTGCGGTTCCCGCTTACCGAACCAAGCAGATGGCGATTAAGGTGCCGTTCTTTCGCGATCTTGTTGATGCGATTGGTGAGACACCGTCAGAAGGCGCAAGCCAACTTACGCCAAGCTGGTGGCAGCGCG
>NZ_JAHGAH010000765.1:0-935 GCF_030248475.1 Vibrio sp. D173a | reverse complement strand
ACCAGAAGGGTTCATTACCAAAGGCGCGTGTGGATTTCAGAGGTTGATTACAACGGTTTGGGTTTTCTGCGGTCAGGATATTGACTTGGTCTACCACAAAGCGTGCAGTGAAGTCGGCGTTATAGCCAGTCTGGCTCGGCACCGTTAGATGACCAATCAGTTCGCCATACATTGGCTGATAAGGTGCGCTTGAGAGGCCTTGAGCTTCCAGTGCCAGTTCCGGTGACATATCCAGCCAGTACTGCTCTTGGCTACCACAAGGGGTAAAAGTACGACTCTCATGGCCGACAATCACCTGACCACGCATAATAAAGGTCTGAGGTTGAATGGTACTGGGAGTATCTAGACTGGCCGCTGGTGTTTTCTCTGCTTCTGGCGTCGATTGTTGGGTTTGGCTACAACCCGTCAGAGCGATGGCGGTAAGCCACACGGCTGGGTTTTTAAGTACCTTCATGTTATATCTTCCTCGGAGCAACCGTTAATTGGATTTATTATGGCATATTGGTTATTTAAAACAGAACCCGACACCTTCTCTATTCATACCTTGCGCGTACAAAACACCTCTTGTTGGGAGGGAGTTCGTAATTATCAAGCCCGTAACATGATGCGCGATGAGGTAAAACTGGGTGATCTCGTGATGATCTATCACTCCTCTTGCAAAAAAGTCGGAGTTGCCGGTATTGCCAAAGTCACCAGAGAAGCTTATCCCGACCACTTTCAGTTTGACCCAGAGAGCGACTACTATGACGCAAAATCTTCGCCCGATAACCCTCGTTGGGTGATGGTGGATGTTGAGTATGTCAGAACCACAGAACGTTTGATTCCACTCGCGACGCTCAAAGCGATGCCTGAGCTTGAGAATATGCCCTTGGTTAAACGTGGCAATCGCTTATCGATTATGCCGGTGACTGAGCAAGAGTGGCAGGCGATATTAA
>NZ_JAHGAH010000764.1:0-844 GCF_030248475.1 Vibrio sp. D173a | reverse complement strand
TATGGTTCTGCGTAGCGTGTTTCAATCATGTCGTTCTGGTTGTAAGGGTTAAGTGCGTCGTAGAACTTCATTGCGCGGTCGCCACGACCAAGTTTCGCTTCTGCTACCCAAGCCCATGGGTTCGGGTGAGAGAAGATCGCGCCATTTTCTTTTACGCCTTGGTAAACACGTGTTCCGAAGCCAATGTCATCGTTTGGTGTAGCAAATGATGGAGAGTTTATGTGCAGGCCGTATTCTGAGAATAAGTTCTCATCCACAGCGTCCATCGCTTTTTCTCCGCGCTCTTGAGAACCAGCACCAGATAGTACAGCCAGTGTGTTCGATTCTAGGTGCACGCGACCTTCCGCTTGCTGCGCGGTACCGATTTTGTCGCCATCTTTAGTTAGGCCACGGATGTACCAGCCACCTTCGTCATCCCAAAGGTGCGTTTCACACGCTTCACGCACGTTCGCTGCCATTTCAGTGTATTTCTCAACGTCAGCGTCATTGTTGCGGAATTTAGCTAGGTCTAGGAATTCTTGCAGAGCCCAAAAGTGTAGGAATGACACCATTGAAGACTCACCGCCACCTAGGTTCAAACAGTCATTCCAGTCCGCACGTAGACCTTTACAGATACCCGTTTGACCAACATATTCTGCAGAGAAATTCAGTGCTGCTTTCATGTGCTCGTAGACTGTCGCTTCACCGCCGTCTGCGTAAGGAATCACTTCATCAAAGAACTCATGCTCACCGGTTTCCATCACGTATTTGATGATGGTTGGAACGATCCATAGGTGATCATCAGAGCAGGTGTCTTCAATGCCATGGATCTTATCGTCGTCAGATGGCGTCGGTACAACCGTTG
>NZ_JAHGAH010000763.1:0-1816 GCF_030248475.1 Vibrio sp. D173a | reverse complement strand
AAGACTATTTGGTGCGCAATTCTACCTAACCGATGACAGAGATCCTAGCAGTTCAAGAGAATTGTTTATCAAAGTGCCAACTCAGCAGCTGGCATGAAGGGGGGATATTTCTAAGAGCGATAAACGGGTACAGATGTATCAGATTACTCTGCAGCCTGCTGTTTTTTTTCAGCGTGGAACAAGGCCAATGACTCATCAACTTTATTACGACCAGCGCCGTTACGACTGATAGTACGCTTCACCTTCACCACATTCAGGTCTGCACCGTGGTATAGGCGACGAGTCAGCGTCGTATCGTGGTTCGAGATCAATACAGGAATACCACGTTCCATCGCCGTTCTTTCTGCGACATCAGCCAGTGCAGCTTGGTCATCTAACGAGAAACCATTACCTGCGTAAGAGGTGAAGTTTGCCGTGTTAGAAAGTGGCGCATAAGGAGGATCACAGTAAACCACGCATCCCTTACGAGCACGACTAAAGGTTTCTCTGTAGCCTTCGCAGACAAACGTCGCTTTTTTGGCTTTTTCAGCGAAGAACTCAAGTTCAGCTTCTGGGAAGTAGGGTTTTTTGTAAGAGCCAAATGGCACATTAAAACCACCTTTTTTGTTGTAACGACACAAGCCATTAAAACCAAAGCGGTTCATGTACAAGAATGCCAAAGAACGATACATGACATTATCAGTATCATTAAATTGAGCTCGAATATCTAAGTACGCTTCTTTGCGGTTGTTCTCAGGGCAAAACCAGCGCTTTGCCTCCGCAATGTAGGTCTCAGGATCGGTCTTGAGGAGATTGTACAGGTTGATAAGATCAGGGTTGATGTCAGCCAGTAGGTATTGATCGTAATCCGTGTTCAAAAACACCGAACCTGCACCAACAAACGGTTCCACCAATTTACGAGCAGGCGGCAGGTGACGTTGGATGTCTTCAACTAGGCCATATTTACCACCAGCCCATTTTAGAAAGGCACGCTGCTTTTTCATTTACTGCTCTATCTATCAACTCAAAAATACGGCTGCGGAATGTAACATATTTTGAGACTAAGCTCAGGGTTATTTCGCACGTTCTATCTCTCTATGCACCTGATTCATCGATTTTGCCCAAGGTTCCAACTGTTGAAGAGGTTTTGAGAGTGTACTTACCGCATCTCGCGCCACCTGAATGGTTGGGAAATCTTGATAGGTGACAATAAACCACTCGGTGTCATTTCGAACCGTTGGGTAGATACGCACATCGTCAGCGATGTCGTATTTTTCAATGAAAGCCTGAACATCTTCCAGCTCTGTCATTGCTCCCAGTTGCAGAGTATAAGCTCTTGGCGACAGGGCTTTGAGTTCATCTCTTGCGAACGAAAACGTGATGGTTTTCGCTGGTGCTTGAGCCGCTTCTTGTGCTGCCAATTCGGCTTGCTCACGCGCAGAGCCGTCATCATCGCTTGAAGCCTCTAGTGCAGCCTGAGAAGGGGTTACTAAAATCTCGCTTGGTGAACTGTTCGCTTCCACTGCGTCTTCAATGTTTTGAGTATCGACACTCTCTGGCTTGCCTTCCAATAGAGCATCTACAACATCAGAGGTGATAACGACTCTTTGTTGAGTATCTTGTTCAGCACCGACACTGACCGTCTCTTCAACTACGACAGGCGGCAGCGATGAGGTATCGTCTTCAGCAGCACGGTAGTTGTCATTGGCATCAGAATCTGGCGCAGTCACATCTTCTAGATTCTGGTCGTTTCTACTGGTTTCCGTTTCAAACGTCGGGATAGCCGTTTGTTCAATTGGAGCAATCAGCGATTCCGCTTTATCGTCCGGCGTTGGCT
>NZ_JAHGAH010000762.1:0-650 GCF_030248475.1 Vibrio sp. D173a | reverse complement strand
GGTTAACCCCAAGCTTTGGATTTATGAGAAAAGCCGCAAAGCTATCTTCAGTTCCTGTTTATGCGATGATCCGACCAAGGCAAGGGGACTTCATCTTCGGGCAAGAGGATATTGAGTGCATGCTTGAGGATATTGAAGCCGCCTCTATCGCTGGGCTAACAGGTGTTGTTCTGGGAGTCACTAAGTCCGATGGCTCTTTGGATATGAATACTTTAGAGAAATTGACCCAAAAAGCGAAAAGCCTGAATCTCGGCATGACTCTCCACCGAGCAATTGATGTCTCTCCAGACTATAAGCTTGCTCTAGAACAAGCGATTAAACTTGGCTTTGAACGAGTACTGACTTCAGGGCTCGCGCCAACGGCTGAGAGCGGAATAGAAGTTTTAGGCGATATGGTTAAGTTTGCTAAAGGTCGCATCGATATAATGGCCGGGGCTGGTGTCAATGCTGAAAATGCGTCACTTCTTTTACAATCATCGAAGGTCAATGCACTGCACCTATCAGGGAAAACCACTCGTAATAGCTTAATGAATAGAACGTCAGAGGCAAAAATGGGAAATCAGGGTATCGATGATTACCTGATTCCTGCTACTAGTTCAGACAAAATAAGAGCGGTTAAAACCATTATCCTCAAGCACATTTAACTGGTT
>NZ_JAHGAH010000761.1:0-894 GCF_030248475.1 Vibrio sp. D173a | reverse complement strand
TTTTGACTACTGCTCATCTTTAGTCCTTTTTATTCTTATGTTGTACTGCAACAACTATGTTACTTACCAATAACATATACTTTAGTCGTAGGAATTAAAAGCAGAGTTTACTGGTTGAGCGGGGAAATATTGAGGTTGGAGGAGTTATTAGAATTCGCGGCTACAGATATGAAAAACACCGAAGTATCAGTTCGGTGTTTTTCAATTGTGGGGCTGGTAATCTAGCCTCTCGTTTTTAAGCCAACTAACCGTTGTTCATCTGGTTAATTAAATCGTATATTATACTGATAGCCGTGTTATTACGTTGTAGTGATAAAGCGGGATCACTGCCGCTGATTCATTGAGTAGCGCCTCGGCTTGCTGGTATACCTTGAAGCGCTCATCTTGTTGGGTAATAACACTTGCTTGCTGCATCAGTTTATCGAATTCTGGGTTGCAATAGCCGCTTTCATTGGCTGTATGCCCGCACGTGAAGCCCTCAAGTAGAGCAGACGGTTCAGGGTAGTCGCCAAATGCCCAAGAGCGAGCCAGTTGGTAGTCGCCAGAGCTTTTTGCGGCGACATAAGCTTTCCACTCCATGTTTTCTAATTCCACCTTCACACACAATGGCTTCCACATTGAAGCGATGGCCAGTGCGATTTTCTTGTGGTTCTCACTGGTGTTGTTTAACAGCTGCTTCGCTTGCTTGAGGCGCTGGTTTGTATCTAACTGTTTGAATTCCGACGTCGGCGCTTGGTAATTTGGGATGTTGTTCGGAGTCACACTGTATGCTTCTGGCTCACCTTGACCAGTGATCTTATCGACCAAGATCTCGCGGTTCAGCGCCATACTTAATGCCTGACGAACGTTTACATTGTCGAAAGGAGCTTGGCGTGTGTTGAAAGAATAAACGTA
>NZ_JAHGAH010000760.1:0-592 GCF_030248475.1 Vibrio sp. D173a | reverse complement strand
GCTGTTAGCACACCCCAAGGTCTTTACGGTTGCGGCTTTAATCCCAATGGTTCCTGGCGTGTTTGCCTTTAAGGCGATGATCGCTATGGTGGAGATTAATAACATGGGTTATACGCCAGAACTGGTCGCGATGCTGATGGAAAACTTCCTTAAAGCAATGTTCATTATCGCAGGCTTGGCGGTTGGCTTAGCGGTGCCGGGGCTGTTATTCTATCGCCGTAGACCTATCGTCTAATCCTGTTAACTTCAATAAAGAGTGGGACCTCAATAGATATGATCATCAGTATGATAGCGGCAATGGCAGACAATCGTGTCATTGGTAAAGACAATCAAATGCCTTGGCATCTTCCAGCTGATTTCGCATGGTTCAAACGCTCTACTATGGGCAAGCCGATTATTATGGGCCGTAGTGGTCGTTAGTCGTGATGCGTCATTAGTGATTGAAGGTGTGACCATGGAGACGTCTGTAGAACAGGCATTAGAGCTGGTCGGTGATGTCGAAGAGGTGATGATCATTGGTGGTGGCTCTATCTATGCGCATTGCCTACTAAAAGCAGATAAACTGTACCTCACTCATATTGATTTAGCCGTC
>NZ_JAHGAH010000076.1:0-45199 GCF_030248475.1 Vibrio sp. D173a | reverse complement strand
GGTCCAAGTGCACTGAATGTGATCACCAAAATGATGGGTTTGATCCTAGCCGTGATTGGTACCCAAATGTTTATTGATGGCGCAGCAGAGGCGTATAAAACCGTTTTTTCCTACCCCCCCCCCCCCCCCCGTTTCTACTGCTTAGAATCCACATTGACTACTCAGTTGATGTGGATTTTTTGATCCTAAGTTTCCACTTAAAAAGCAAGAAACACATAGACTTCGCCTATCTCAGTAATAAGAATAACCGATTGTTGCTGTAGCACGAATTTCAGTAATCTTTTTAACGTCTTTATTGGGGGGAAACATGGCAACAAAAGCAATCGTAGTCGAAGGTGGTGCAATGCGTGGTGTCTTTGCTAGCGGCGTATTGGATGCATTCTTAGAACAAGACTACAAACCATTTGATTTTGCGATTGGCGTATCGGCAGGGGCTTCAAATTTGATCGGTTATTTGACCGATTACCCGCACCGTAGCATCAACGTCATTACTAAATTAGCAACCAGCAAACGCTTTTTCGATCCTACTCGTTTTTTAAAAGGCGGTGATTTGATCGATGTGAAATGGTTGTTTGAAGAATCAAATCGTTTGTACCCAGTCGATGAAGCGAAACTGTTTGAAGGCATTCCTTTCTTAGCGGCGACAACGAACGTAAATACGGGTAAAGCGGATTATTACCGTGTAAATCGTCATAACTTCCATAATGCGATGGAAGCGACGACGGCACTGCCTATTGCGTACAAGCATACTCCTTGCTTCTCTGGTGGTTGTTATACCGATGGTGGTGTGGCGGATTCCATTCCGGTTCGAGAAGCGTACCGCCGTGGTGCTCGTGATATAACAGTGGTTCTCTCACACCCGTTGGCCTACGAGAAAAAGCCGGTAAAAACGCCTTGGTTGATGAAGAAGTTGTTCGCTGAGCATCCACAGATGGCAGAGGCAATGCTGCACCGTTCAGAGAACTACAATGAATCGCTAGATTTCATTCGTAACCCTCCAAAAGACACGCACATTCGCGTTATCGCACCACCGGATGAATTCAGTGTACAACGTCTATCAATGCGCCAGACGGTATTGCTAGAAGGTTACGAAATGGGATTGGAAGCAGGGCGCGCTCACCTTACCAACCGGGCCGGTGAACACGGCTTAGACAGAGAAAACTGCCACTTCTGTATTTAGCTTTTGATATGTAAAGAGGTTAGTTCATATCGACTTCAAGTGCTCCCCAAGATGAAGGCTCTCCTTCTCTCGTTAGAGGAAATAGGCGAGAGTCTGGTTTGGCATAACTTAACCGATGTAGACGTTGCGTGACGTGGTAGCTATCCAGCCCGGAAATGGTCACTAAGTCGAGCAGCTCTAGGTCGAGATAACCATCGGGCATGATGGCTCTTTCAGGTGCGTGCACCGCCAACACTTCACCAATCAACATCTCTGTCTGATTGCTTTCGATCTTGATGTGCTCTCTCAACACCAACCCCATTTTGAGATTGCTCTCCAGGACGAAAGGCGCAGGAAACGCATCATCGTAGTAAGGAGTAAGTCCTACCGCTTCAAACTCTGATATCTGTTTTGGGTAGCGGGCGGAGGTCTGGTGTGCTTTTTGGACGAAATCGACGCCGATGGCATTAATGGTGAAGTGCTTGGTATCGAGGATGTTTTCTAATGTATGACGACGGCTTTTGCGTGGACGTACAATAAAACCAAACAGTGGTGGATGTGAGCCTAAGTGGATCACAGAGCTTACGATAGCCAGGTTCTCTTGTCCTTGCCTGTCTCTTGTTCCGATGAGGTTCGCGCTTTTGTATCCTGCAAGGGAGTTGACCAATCGAGTTCTTTGGCGCTGCTCCATCGTTTGTATATCGTGCTTTGAAAGTTTGATGTTTTCCATGTCCTAAAAAGGGGCGAGAAACCTCGCCCTTCCATGTTATGTCGCTATTTCGGCATGATGACGGTGTCGATCACATGTATCACGCCATTCTTGGCTTTAACGTCAGTCGCAATGACAGTTGCGTTATTTACCATGACTTTGTCGCCCATGGTTTTTATCATCACGTCTTGTCCTTGGACTGTCGTCGCTTTATTCATTTTGACCACGTCTGCGGCCATCACTTTTCCCGGAACCACATGGTAAGTGAGAATCGCAACCAGCTTATCTTTGTTCTCGGGCATGAGTAGCATTTCGACTGTTCCATCTGGAAGCTTAGCAAATGCTTCATCCGTGGGAGCAAACACAGTGAATGGACCTTTACCTTTCAGCGTATCCACTAAGCCTGCGGTTTTGACTGCTGCGACCAACGTATTGAACGAGCCATTTGCTGCAGCCACATCAACGATGTCTTCTTTCATCATTCCATGTTCATGTGCTTTCGCTGGCAGTAAAAAAGTTAGGGTTGCGAACAAAACCGTGGTCGTAACCAAGATGCGTTTCAACATAATGCGTTCCTTTTGTTGTTTGGGTACTGCTCTCTCCCTGATAAAGTCCCTGTTTGTACGCACGCCTTTTTCTTGGCGATCAACTGGCTTTCTTTTTATTAGAAGGACGGACGTGCTGAGCTAAAATGCGTGTGCCTTCCATTTTTACGTCGACACGTTTTCGCCAAGCCCATAAGCGTTCTCTGGCTGCTTTCGCACTCGCTTCTAAATCGATTGTTGGGGCGAGGTATTTTGAATCCGGTTCTAACTGGTACATTACGACTTCCATTGCGGTCATTTTCCAAGGTTCAAACAACAGTGGGGCGGGCACCTTAGCGAGCTCCGGAATCCACTTATGAATGAATTCACCATCTGTATCGTGTTCTTGTGCTTGTTTCGTCGGATTGTAGATACGGATGGTATTGGTGCCAGTCACGCCAGCCTGCATTTGAAATTGTGGATAATGGATACCTGGCTCAAAGTCGAGAAATAGCTGCGCTAGATGAGTTACGCCATCGCGCCAGTCCATGTTCATATGATGTGTTAAAAAGCTCACTAACATCGCACGCATGCGAAAGTTGATGTATCCGGTGTGATGAAGGCAGCGCATACAGGCATCGACGAGAGGTATGCCAGTGATTCCCTCCTTCCAAGCATCTAGTCGGATTGGGTCGTTGTTGCTCGCTTGGCGAAGCAAAGGGTCATAGGCTTGGTTCACACAGCGAAATTCCATCTCACATTCAGATTCAAATTTCTGCATAAAATGACAATGCCAATGAAGCCTTGAAGACAACGCAATTAGGCTGCGACGAAACCCCGTCACTTGCCAATGTTGCAACAGGTACTGATACACTTCTCGAAGCGAAATATTACCCCATGCAAGATAGGGAGAGAGGCGAGTACAGGCTGTCCGAGATGCAGTCGGGCTAGAAATACTTCGGTAGTAATCTCGTCCTCGGCGTTGAAAAAAGTCTTCCAATGTTTGCCAAGCGAGTGAGCTCCCGCCAGTTTGCATGCCTTTTACTTTTTCTAACCAAGAAGGGGGAGGAGTAAAGGTGAAACCAAGCGCTTCGACATCGAGAGTAATAAGAGAAGCGCTTTCAAGCTCAACCTCTTCTATCGGAGAACGCATAATGGTATCCCAATGTTTGTCCCAGCCGAATCGGTCTTTTGCGCCTCGCACAACTGCGCCATGTTCAAACTCATGCCATGGAATGCCTTGTGCTTGAAGCCATGCTGATACTTGTTTGTCTCGCTCAAACGTACAATTCAATCCAATTTCTTGATGGGAGAAAACGGCATCGATGCTGAATTGGTTTTGAATCGCACTCAAACAATCCCGAGCATTGCCAAACATTACTGAGACTTTTTGGCCGTATGAAGTAAGTTGTGCGTTCATGTCTTGGAGTGACTGCCAAACAAAGCGCCAATGACGTTCGGAGTAATGTGGGTCATCCAGCAGCATGGGCTCGAAAATATAGAGCAGCACTGTTGGATTCTTAGAAGATAGAGCATGCTGCAAAGGGAGGTGGTCGGTCAGGCGTAAGTCGCGTTTTAGCCATACTAAGTTGATTGTTTGCATCGGAGCCCTCACTGGTTTTCCGATTTCTACGCATGAGAGAGGCAAATTTCTCACTCGGTGATCGATTTTATTGCAGTTGACGTACTGGCACGGAGCAAGGAGGTGCTTTATGTCTATGCCACTCAGTAAACTGGAAAAATTTTTCTATATCGACAAGCTTGTCATCCACTCTCTCGATCTCGCTTTGTATCAAGTCTCGGTTCTAGTCGACGGGAAGGAACACTTTGTTACTGATGATAAAGGGCAGTTTTTAAGGGCGCATTCGATATTGGAGTTGCAAAAGCAATGTCGTAACTTGAAAGTGAACAAACAGGTGCTTCGCCAGCAAAGTGCCTATGATGAAATGGTTGGGCAGCCAAGTAGGAGTGGTACTAATGAGCTGGAAGTGTTGCTGAAAGACAACGAGCTCTATTGAAATTAGATCTAAAGGAGAGAAAGTGCGAGCTGGGTTTGTTAGCTCGCACCTTACTAGTTACGCTTGTTTACGTTGTGCGTCTTTCTTTGCCAGTTTTTCAGCGCGTCGTTGCTGACGTTGTTTGGCACTCTCACCGCCGACGTGCTGCTCGCCACGAACCGCAGCTAACGACACTTGCTTTTCACGTTCGCGGAAGCGTGCTACCTGTTCTTCGCTGTGTTTACCAAAACATTTTGGGCAGCTTACGCCTTGCTCAAACTGCTCTGATCGTTTGTCTTCTTCTGTGATTGGCAGTCGGCAAGCGTTACACAAGTCGTAGTCTGCTTTTTCCAACTGATGGTTAACCGCAACGCGACCGTCGAATACGTAGCAGTCGCCTTCCCACATGCTTTCTTCTTCTGGTACTTCTTCAAGGTATTTCAGAATACCGCCTTCTAGGTGGTAAACCTCATCAAAACCCTGCTCTTTCATGTAAGCAGTCGACTTTTCACAGCGAATACCACCAGTACAGAACATCGCGACTTTTTTGTGTTTCTCTGGGTCCATGTTTTGTTTTACATAGTCAGGAAATTCGCGGAACGTGTCCGTATTTGGGTTAACTGCACCTTTAAATGTTCCGATCTCAATTTCATAGTCGTTACGAGTATCAACCACAAATACCTCTGGATCAGCAATCAGATCGTTCCAATCTTGAGGCTTCACATAGGTGCCAACGACATGGCGAGGATCGATGCCTTCAACGCCCAATGTCACGATCTCTTTCTTGAGTTTTACCTTGGTGCGGTTAAACGGTTGAGTATCTGAGTATGACTCTTTGTAAACAATGCCATTGAGGCGAGGCTCGTCATTTAGCCATGCAAGCAGTGTATCAATACCTTCGCGTTTCGCTGCAACCGTACCATTAATACCTTCACTCGCCAGTAGCAACGTTCCATGTACACCGTGGGCTTCCATTAGGGCAAGCAATGGCTCGCGTAACTCTTGGTAGTTTTCCAGTTCCACAAACTTATACAGGGCGCAGACAACATACTGACTCATGATTATTCCTTACTTTAAGGTTCGATGGTTCGACACGTCGCTAGTTTGACGACTCGATACCTAACAATTTTAGCGGCTCGGAGTATACCTGAGTAATTTAGTCGGAAATACGGACAAACTATGCGGATATTTCTTCCATCAATACAGCACCGTGCTATTGAGGGTTATTGGATTGAATCACCCTAAATTCTTTGTGGGTGTTCAAGTTATCAGTAAAAACCCAGAAAAGTGTAGAAAACGTACTCGACATGGATGGTCGAAATTTGTACTGTTGATTTGCTTCACATTCCTAAAACTTCTTATCCGATAACCAGTTGAAGCAAAGATCTGTGCTTGATGCAGATCGGTTGGCAAAGGAATTCAATATGCAACAGTTCCATATCAGAAGATTAAGAGAAGAAGACGTACCACTGTTGAAAACGCTCTTAGTTGAACTCGACACTTCCCACTATGAGGCCGAGCCAGACTTCTACCGCTCACCGGAGGAAATGGCAAAGCTCAGAGAGGAACGTAATACCTTCGATAAATACTTTGATGGCAGCATCACGGCTTTTATTGCTTGTTCACACCGAGAAGTGGTTGGTTTTATCTCTGGTGCCGTTCGAGAGGTTAACTCGATGCTTTCTCCGGAAAAGCGCGTCGGTTATATCAACGAGTTGGTGGTGTCTGAAAGCCACCGAAACTTAGGTATTGGTTTGTCTTTGATGGATAAAATCGAGAGCGATTTATGCAACCAAGACATTGAAGAAATTGGTTTAACCGTGGCGTCATTTAATCACGAAGGCGAAGATTTCTACCATAAGATGGGTTACCGCGTGATCACCAAAATGATGACTAAACGAGTCAAAGACTAGCGCTAATTTAAACCTGAATCGAACCAAAAAACGCCTCTCTATCTTGTGATAAAGAGGCGTTTTTCTATCTAGGTTTTCTAAGCGTTAGCCGCTTATTTCAGTGTCGCTTTGGTCTGTTTTCCTATCGCAATTAACTTGTCGAGAATGCGCTCGCCATCCGCGCGAAGACCGTTATGCTCATATTCGTTGGTGATCCACGCTTTTGAGTTCGGTATTGCAGCGAGTGTTTCACGGCTAATGTCCATTTCTACAAACATATCGTCGGCATAGACGGCACAGCTCACAGGCACCTTATTGTTTGCCAGTTGCTGCGCATCGTATAACGGCGTCCAATCGGCTTTCTCTGCCAGTAATTCCGCCGCTTCTTTCAGTGGCTTTAAGTTTAAGTATTGATCGAACATCCAAGGGAAGACCATTTCTCCAGTGAAGAAGAACGGCTTACCTTGTTCGTAATTGAACGCATCATGCTCTTGGCGCACTCGGTGAGCGCTCCATCGAGAAGCAAACCCTTGGCAGTAAATCGACTCGTGCAGAATCGCGTAAATTGGATTGGTCTGGAAGTTTTGCTGCGCCAACATGTCGTTGAGGAATTCATAACGAAGCTGAGGCTTACCGTTCACCTCAATCAACGCACTTTCTAGCCAGTAGTAAGTTGGCAAGAAGGTATCACTGACACCAAAGTTAATCCCGATTTGTTGGAACTGTTCGGCAGTAAAACGCTGACCATTCGGTAGAAACTCTTCATTCTCCAACAGATGATTAGCAATGTTCTGGCACAGCTGCTGCGCTTGTGGGAATTGCTGGAAGAAGGCTTGGTTCTTCTCCATCGTACGTTTGAAGGTGGCGTGATAGACATCATCCGCATGACGAGAAACCGAAGGCACACCACCTGTGATATAGCTTTGCAGCAAACTGTCTGGGAATAGCGATAGGTAAGTTAATGAACAGAAACCACCAAAGCTCTGACCTAAAATCGCCCACTTCTTAACGCCAAATTGTTCGCGGATAAATTCCGCATCGCGAACAATGTTGTCTGCGCGGAAGTGGCTTAAGTAGTCTGCTTGTTGCTCCGGCGTGAGGTGCGTAAGAGTCTGATGATTGATCACGCTGCTGTTGCCAGTGCCGCGTTGGTCGAGCAGCAGTACACGATACTCACTCAGCGCGCGCTTGATCCAGCCGTTGTTTCCGTTTGGACGAGGAGAAGGGAAGCCTGGACCGCCTTGAAAATACACTAGCCATGGTTTGTTTGAGTCTTTATCGCCGACTAAACAAACGGAGCGAGCGAAGACGTTGATCGTGCCTTTGCTTAGATCTTGGTGATCCAGTGGCACGGTGAACGAGTGGGACTTGTAATGCAATCCTGCGTCGATAAATGATTGAGCGTTCATTGTTATGGTCTGTCCTTGTTTATAGTCGCTTTACGATATCGAATTCCTCATTAGAAACAATAGATTTGTTGTAAGAACTCGATTTTTGAAGCCGGAAAGGCAAGGAATGACACTCAAAACAGAAACTCTTCGATCTTTCCATGTTGGTATGCACTGAGTGAACTATGATCTGATAGGTGCAGTTTAGACTTCACTGTCTTACCGTTTTTATGAAACGAGACAATTGGCGGTCATTGACCATGGAGGATGCTTGATGAACACGTCATTAACCCGAATCACGCTCGCTTGTTTATTACTACAGACCATCAGTGCCCCTGCATTGGCAGTCGTAACGCCGAATCCGCCTCAGTTGCAGGCAAAAGGCTATGTTTTAATGGACTTTCAGTCCGGTGCCATCATAGCGGAGCAAAACGCGCGTGCCGGATTAGCCCCTGCCAGTTTAACTAAGTTGATGACCGCTTACGTCGTGGGGCAAGAAATCAAATCTGGGCGGCTCCAATGGGACGATAAAGTGACGGTGAGTGAGAATGCATGGTCAGCTAAATTTCCAGACTCCTCCAAAATGTTTATCCAACCCAAAGATGAAATCACCGTCGCCAACCTAATGCGTGGTGTGATCATTCAATCTGGTAATGATGCTTGTGTGGCGCTCGCCGAACATGTTGCCGGTGGTGAAGGGGCGTTTGTTGCGTTGATGAATGGTTGGGCAGATAAACTCAGCTTGAACGATACCTACTTCGTTAACTCGCATGGTCTGGATAGCGAGGGCATTCAAACTTCTCCTAATGACATGGCGACGCTGATGCAATCCATCATCAATGACGTGCCTGAAGTCTATGCGCTCTATAGTGAGAAGGTATTCAAGTGGAACAAGATCACCCAATACAACCGCAATAAGTTGCTATGGGACAAATCGATGGATGTCGATGGAGGTAAAACGGGCTACACCAGCAATGCGGGGTACAGTTTGGTGAGCTCTGCTAAACAAGGAAAGATGCGATTGATCTCGGTAGTGATGGGGACGCCAAGTAAACAATCGCGAATCACCCAGTCTAAGAACTTACTCAGTTACGGCTTCCGTTTTTATGACACCAAACAAGTGGCAAAACAGGGAGAGGTGCAGGCGAGTGCAAAAGTGTGGAAAGGCAATGTCAGTGAGATTGATTTGGGCTTCGCTCAAGATGCGTACCTGACGCTGCCTCGTTCCCTAACCGCTGGTTTAGACAAGAGCGTGGTCGTGAATGAACCGTTGATAGCACCCATCGCGAAAGGCGATGTGGTTGGTAAAGTCGTGTGGAAGAGTGACGATCAAACAGTAGCAAGCTATCCATTGGTAAGTAACCAAGCGGTGGAAGAGGGCTCATGGATTGGTAAGTTATGGGACAGTTTGGTGCTGTGGGTGAAATCGTTGTTTAATTAGCGTCAGATAAATTTTCAAATTTATTTTGAAAAAGTTATTCGCTTAGGTCGATTTTTCTCTTGGGTGGAAAGGAGTAGATTGTTGGAATATAGAAACACACTCAAAGAGATAAAAAATGATCCATCTAGTCGCAGAAATTAAAGCTTTTCCTGACCATATTGAACAGGTGACTCAGTTACTTACTGAACTACTCGCTCCCACTCGTGAAGAAGAGGGATGTTGCCAATACGAGCTGTATTTGGATGAAAAAATCGAAGGCCTGTTTATGTTCCAAGAAATGTGGGCATCGCAAGAAGCTTTAGACAAGCACTTACAAAGCCCTCACATTACCCAATGTTTTTCTACATTAGAAAAGAACGGCCTACTTGAGTACACCCATATCCGACCGATGACGTTCGTTGGTTAACGCTCTGAACAGAATGTTGTCAGTACAGACTTCCTTTGCTGGCAACATTTCTCTTGGATAAAATCTCGGAAAGTACGAATCGTTGGTGTTAGCAATCGACGATCAGCGCACACCATGTAAAGCGGTACGGAACCACAATCCCACTCAGGCAGTACGCGTACCAATCTTCCTTCAATCAAATCTTGGCTGATGTCCATCAGTGATTTATTGGCAATGCCTCTGCCTTTAATTGCTAAGCGATGGGATAAGTCACTGTCGTTACTGAGTAGCTTGCCACTTACGACAACCTGTTCTGTTTCACCTTCGCGAGTCAGTGTCCATTTGTTGTAAACCGAGTCCGCTACCATGAAACACAAGCAGTTGTGCTGGTGGAGATCTTCTGGTTTGGTCAATTCTGGATTGCTTGCAACGTATTCTGGGGAGGCACATAAGATCCGTTCGTTCGCACCGCATAATGCCAGCACAACTAAGTTAGAATCTGCGGGCTCACCGTATCGAATCGCGATATCGACGGGTTTGGTGTACATATCCGTCAAGCTGTCAGACAGCTCTAACTTGATGGAGACGTTCGGGTAGAGCTCGATAAACTCATCGACCCAATCAAGCAGCATGTTACGACCAAAGTCAGATGGTGCCGTGATGTGCAATTGACCTGATAGCTCACCACGCGCGCTTGAGATCTGATCCAAACCTTCTTGCAATGTTGCCAATGCTTGGGTGGTTTTATCTAGGAACAGTTCACCTTCGGAGGTTAGGCGCAGGCTGCGAGTCGAGCGTACAAACAGCGGAAAGCCAATCTGCCCTTCAAGACGTTTGATCGATGCACTGATGGCTGCAGGTGTCATGTCCATGCTGTTGGCGGCTTTCGAAAAACTGCCTTGGCGTGCGGTTTCGACAAAGATATTCAGATCGTTGAGGGCTTTCATAATGAAAAGGGGCTTTTAAGAAGTTTGAACTACTATAGGGGAGAGTCGCAGGGCAATTCAAGGCTAAAACATTAGGTTGCACGGCGAGTTTGAGTTAGATTAGCGCGCAACTTCACTTTACTGGATCCATAGCATGAGCCAACAGCAGCCGAATAACCCACTTCACGGGTTGAGTTTAGAAAAAATCCTTACCCGTTTAGTTGAGCACTTTGGGTGGAAGGGAATGCATGAGCGCGTTCGTGTTAATTGTTTTCAGAAAGATCCTTCGATTAAATCGTCGTTGAAGTTCCTGCGTAAAACGCAATGGGCGAGAGATAAGGTGGAAGCGCTGTACATCGAGACGTTCTGTTAGTTGTATTTGATGAGCGTCTCAAAGAGAGATTCCGGATGGCTCGCTCGGGCTCGTCCGGAATGACGTCTGAGCTCGTATTGTAGGGGCTAACACCCAAGCGAGAATCTACTCTCAGAATATATTGAGGTAATTCATAGCTCTATAGTTCGCAGCAGGCTGTAATAAGATTCTTAGTCTCGCCTTGGCTCGCTAGAATGACACAACTTTTCTCATCGAATAGGCTGGAAGAGTTCCTCTGCGTCATTCCCGATAGCGACGAAGGAGCGCAGTCGGAAATCTCGATTCTAATCTCTCGCATCTCGCCTCTTTATTGTTCCAAATGATGCGTACTGCCTACGTTGCTTTCCAGTTCTAAAATCGACTGGCGAACATGGTCTGGAATTGCGGCTTTCACGTTGTTCTTAAAATCAAACATCACACCAGTGGCGGTGGCGACAGTCACAATCTTGCCCCACTTCTTGCTAAGCACTTGGTATTCCATTGTCATGCGATCGTCTTGCATGTCGATAACGCGTGAGCCAATTAAAAGCGTATCTGGAAAAGTAACGGGCAGCTTGTAACGGCATTGAGTTTCACTTAAAACCGGACCGATGTGAGACGTCTGCAAATCTACCAATAGATTAATCTTGTTGAAGTAGTCCAAGCGCGCGGTCTCGAAGTAACGAAAATACACCGCATTGTTAACGTGTTGCAGGGCGTCCATCTCTCCCCAAGCGACTTTGATTTCCGTAATCACTGGGAATTCTTTTAATAACGTATCCATTACTCATGTTCCTTTTTCATCGACGTTGCCGCAATTTGCTAAGCGACTTATCACTTTGAGTATTTATTCTAGATGGAACTGATTAAATTGTAATAAAATTGTATCTAAATTGTGAAATGGAATGGTTGCTTGTTTTTGTAAACTAAAAACTTTACATAGTCAGTTGTGAGGCGTAGGTTTAAGTAAGTGCAACCAAAAGGAGATGTCCGATGACAGAGCTGAAAGGTTTCAATCTTGCCAGAGTAGAAAAACGAATCGACTGGACAGGTGAGCTGTTCAGTTTAAGGGTGTCCGGTGCGCCTCTCTCCTTCAAAGCTGGGCAATTTACTAAACTTGCTCTGCTCGACGAACAGGGCAACTCAATCAGTCGTGCGTACTCGGTGGTAAATGCCCCCAGTGAGCAGTTTGAATGGCTTGAATTCTTAATTGTCGCGAATCCAGAAGGGCAACTAACTCCAAGGCTGCAGCAGCTTCAAACAGGCGACAGCATCTATGTGGGTGAAACCGCTCATGGCGATCTGGTCCACGACACCATCCCAAAACACGCCAATGATCTCTGGCTACTTTCTACGGGGACGGGGATTGGTCCTTTCCTTTCTTTACTCGATGACATCAACTTGTTGCCGCACAGCGACCATATTGTGTTGGTACATGGCGTGCGTTATGAAAGGGACTTGGTGTACAAATACTTGATAAAACAGCTTCAGCAGCGTTATGACGGTCGCCTGCGTTACGTGCCGATTGTTAGCCGAGAAAATGCTCCGAATAAGTTACAAGGTCGTATTCCAGCCTTGATTTCTTCAGGGGAGCTGGCTAATCGTGCTGACCTACCTTTTTCTAAAGAAAACAGCTTTGTGATGATGTGCGGTAATCCTGAGATGATCAAAGATACCTCGCCTGTTTTGCAAGAGTTGGGGTTAGAAAAATATCGAGCTCGTACGGGTGGTAATATCATTTACGAGAGATATTGGTAAGCACTGACTAATTTTTAGACCATCTCACTTCTGAGAGAGCGTCACAAATATAACGTCTCTTAATTGAGCATGGTCAATCTCGTCCCTAGAATGCATCAGATTGCATTTGAGGGGATTAGGTATGAGTCGTTCTATTGCCAAGAGAAAGCAAAGGATTATTGGCGGTTTCATCGATCTGATGATCGTAACGGGATTCGTGTTGCTGATCGCGTTGACCATCAATTCATTTGTCAATGGCTTTGAACTCTCCTTGAGTGAAAACCTTCAGTTAGTAAAAGATACCAAGGCTAGCTATGTGCTAACCATACCTATGTTGATGCTAGTGAATTGGAATTTGCTTAGGGAAGGGCAAACCATAGGTATGCGGCTCGTTGGTATTAAAGTCGTTATGAAGAACGGTCACGATACGACGAAAGTCACTGCTTCACTTCGATTGTGTCTAAGCTATTTGATTGAGATGCTTATACCATTTACTTCACTAGTGAACATCGTTTTGCTTTTTTGCCATCCAGAGCGACGTTTGTTGCACGACATGCTTTCGGGCACCAAAGTCGTCAATTGCTAAGCCACTCGCTTATCCTGCATTACAATCTTTGTTTCATTCAGAGTTGCGATCGAGTCAACTTTTCATATCTCCCTTCCTACAACTACACTTACTTCAGACATAAATTCAATCGCTTAGGATTCAAGGATGATGAAAAAAGCAGGTTGGGCAGTGTGCCTTGCGGCGCTCACTTCTTTTGCTACGATGGCTGGCGAATGGGAGGTGGAAATGGGTGGCTTTTTCTCTCGCACTGATACAAAACTCAACGCTTACGACCCTTACCTCGACAAAATTCGCACCATTGATTTCGAATCTGATCTCGATTTGAAAGAGTTCACCGTGCTGCCTTATGTCGAAGTAGAGTATTACTTCAACAAAAAGCACAGCGTGTACGTAGATTGGCGTAGTTTGCACCGGGAGGCAACTCGCACGGCGGTGACTAAGCCTTTTGAGGTCACTATAAATGGAACAACTTATGCGGTTCAGGCTGGTTCAAAACTGACCACAGAGCTGAATATCGATATCGCTCGCCTAGGCTATGGTTACCAGTTTTATACTAGCGATAAATGGGCCGTGGACGTGTTGGCAGGCTTGCACGTGATGTGGTTGTCGTTAGGCTTGGACGGCAAGCTTGGCGCAAAGGTGAGTGGCGTTGATGAGATCCCAGTGATGTTCGTCGATGACGCGGTGTTGAGCGATGTTACGGCGCCTTTGCCTGATTTAGGAATCCGAGCCGAATACTCACTGAATGAAGATTGGATCTTGAAAAGTCATGCGCAGATTTTCTATCTCGCAGTGGATGATATCGAGGGCTATTTATTAGAGCTCGATGTCGGTGCGAAATACTTCTTTACCGATCAGTTCAGTATGACGGGGTCATTCAACTATTACGAAGTCGGCGTGGACTATGAAAGTGATAAGTCCGCGCTCGATGTTACCTACCGATTCTATGGTCCAATGCTGACCTTGGCGTATAAATTCTGAATTAAAAAAGCCACACTCGAGTGTGGCTTTTTGCATTGAATCTTTCGTTAACTACACAACGGGCTTATTGCTGGTTGATGTAGTCTTTAAAGCGCGCTTGTGTCTCAGCGTCCGCTTTTTGGTACCAGAAATGCAGCATTTCTTCAGCTGTAGAATCTGCTTTCATTGTCGCAGGCTTAGTTTGCTTCATGTCTGCTGGAATTTTTGCAGGAAGTGTTACAGGTTGAACCGCTGCTGTTGCAACACCGATTGCCGCTACGCCACCAGTCTTGTTGTAATCTTCCACTTCGCGCACGTAATCACGACCGATTTGCATGCCAGGTTTGATTAGCTTGTCTTGCTCTACCGCAATTGCGTTGCCAGAAGCATCAATCAGTTTCCAATCTAGGTCTTTGATTTTGTCTTCCGCTTGGCGAAGGTCACGGTATTCAGGAACTTGTAGGCTTAGTTCTGCGTCCGCTGCGTCGAAACGAGTTACGATAACGTCACTTTCCACGCTTAGGCGATCATTGCCTTGGCTGAAGTATGGTGAGTAACGGAATACAACTTGGTTAATGCCATCTGGTAGAGTTAGTGAACGTTCAGAAGCAAAGAAGCCACCCGATAATTTCACTTTCTCGCCGTTAGCCGCCAAAATAGAAACGTCGTCAGGAACGGTTACTGTCACATCCGCGAAAGCCATGCCACTCATTGCCAGAGCAAGCGCGCAAGTTAAAGGCTTGATCAATTTCATTGTTTTTATCCTAAGCACTGTATTAGTGGTCATCGAGAGTGCATCGTTCATTGCCTGATTGCAACTCCCTAATGTAAGAAGATTGAAAATTTAACAAGAACGTCATTTTAATCGGATAGCAAACAATGAAAATGTGAACTTAGTTGCGCAAACCGCTGCAAATGCAGCGGTTTGTTTCAATTGATGAGGTGATTAATAAAGATTAGATGCCCGCACCGTGTCCTGATTCGGCTTGTGCTTCATCCTGCTCTTCTCGCAAGCTCTCTTCTTGCTGTTGTGCTTTCTCAATGCTCAACCACCAAACGAACAGTTCGTACCAAATTGCTAGGATAACGGCACCCAAGAACAGACCAACGATGCCGTAGAAGAGCATGCCGCCGATAGCACCAAGCAGAATCACTGGCATTGGAACATCAACACCGTGGCCCATCAACATTGGTTTAAACAAGTTCTCAGACAGCGCAGCGACCACAACCCAAACCGTAAACATGGTTGCTGTGCTCGTGTCGTTGGTCATATACATGTAGCCAACCACCGGCAGTACAGCAAGCAGTGCAGGGAGCTGAGCGATACAAAGAATCATCAGGATCAGAGTCAGTAGGCCTGCTGCCGGAACGCCAAAGATAAAGAAGCCCGCACCAATCAGTAGCGCTTGGATTGCAGCGACACCCACTACGCCAAGCAATACACTCTTAATGGTTGCGGCAACAAGCGTTGTCCAACTCTTCGCGTTATCACCTGCCGTACGCACAGCAACGGTTCGCAAGCCAGAGGCGATTGACTCCGAGTAAGTCATAAAGCCAGCAGCAATCGCCAGTGAAATGATAGAAAGTAGCAAGCTACCTAGAGCACCACCGACCATGCCAAGCAGAGACGTTAGACCCGACTTGATTTGTGGCATGAAGGTTTGAATTGCTTTTTCTAAGTTAAAAGCTCGGATAAAGTGCGGTTTCTGCGACCCCAATCTTGGCGCTTTGTGCGCGAGCCTGCATCTCTGATACTTGAAGATCAGGTCGACGCATCACTAAGCTCGCATCCACTTTGTCATCGAGTCGAGGTGGGCGAGGTACGATGGAGCGCTCGTCACTGCCTGATAAAGCAGGCTTTCTGCCGGATGATTTGAACTGGTTTTCATAATCCGCCATGCGCTGAGCGAAGCCTTCTGATTGCAGCAGTTTCTCCATCTCTTCCGGTAGTACGCCTAAAAGCAGTGCTAATGCCGTGCGGGATTGTTTCATCGCGATTTCAAGAGAAGGCTGTGCCGCTTTGGTGTTGAAGAGCTGGTTCTTCGCTTGCTGAACGTCGAGTTCAGTTACGTTACCCGAATCAAACTGCACCTGAGTAATATTCACCACACGCTCTTGGATCTCGATGTTTCGACGAGAGAGCAAAATACGCTCTTGGAAAGTGCGGTAGTTGATGTAGTTACGCGCGACTTCGGCAGTGATGGTCACCATGATGTCGTGGTAAGACGCAATCGATGCATAGTATCCCGCTTCGGCAGATTCAATGCCGCGTGCGTATTTGCCCCAGATGTCCATTTCCCAGCCTGCGTCAAACGACAAGGCAGCGTTATTCACACCTTGGTCGTTAACATAAGCTCTGGCTAGGTTACCGGAGACGGTTTGCACTTGTGGGTATTGCAATCCTGTGGAAATACCCAATAGTGAACGTGCTTGGATGATACGTAGCCCCGCCGCCTCAAGATCGAGGTTTTGTTGGCTCGCCATCTCAATCAGTTGATTCAGCGTTGGATCGTTGAACTGCTGCCACCACTGCTGCAGTTTTTGCTCGGATTGCAGTGTGTCTTGCGCCGCTTTTTCTACCGGCCAATCACTTGGCAAGGTGCTTTGCTCTGGGTGGACGTAATCCGGACCCAAAGTTGTACACGCACTCAACCCGAGAACAGAGAGTATGGCGAGGCTTGGTTTAGTTAGTTTTAGAAGCATCATATCCTCACCTTTAAAACCGCTTCTGACGTAAGTTCACCCAATCGATATCCTCGTAGGTTTGCTTGCATTGATTTATCGCTTCGAACACGTTTCGTTTTAAATTCAGCAAGATATAAAAACCAGCTATCTCTGAATAAGCGCAGTCAGATAAATCCAACTCACTAAAGAAATCTTCTAGTTTATTTTCAAAGGATTGGTAATCCTGGCTGTATTGTTCGAACACAGAATCGAGTTCGTCGGTCGTCTGGTGGCTTGCTAATGCACCGGCCATCAGAGGTAATATGGAATCGGTATGTTTGCTACGTAACTGTTTGATAAGTTGGTTACTTAATAGCTTTTGCTCGGCGGCAATCAAGATGTTTACGTGGTTGCTTAAGGCGTCACAAGACTTGTTGAATGCGCCAATTGCTTCTGGCTGTGTCTTGTCGAAGAGCTTGTGGTTGATCTTCGACCCCCACACTTTGAGCTTTTTAGAGGAAACGTTCAGCGTCACCAAGTGCAGTGAGCGTTTCATCTTATTAAATGTGGATTCAGACTGTTCATGATAGCTGGCAAATAGGTCGCCAACGTGCCTGAAATAGCGCTCTTTCAGTGTTAAGAACAAGTGTTCTGGACGAGAACTGAAAGGGAAGTAGTGCGCGAAGATGATCATGAAAACCACCATGTAGAACAAAGTCATGATCGTCATCAGAATACCAAAGTGATAGGTCATGTTGTTGTCTAGACCGAGGACAAACAAGCCAATCATGTAGAAGATGGTCACCGGTCCTTTAAACAGGTAAAAACCGATAAAGGTGTAGATGAAGATGAACAAGCCCAGTTCGCCTCCGAGTTCCAATCCCGGTAGGATGAATACGTATGAAGGCACCGCAAACAAGAAGCCAAACGTAAACAAGATCAGCAACATAAATGGGTGAACCGGAACAAACGACAGCAGTGACATGAAGATGGTGGAGAAGGTAACAAACGAGTAGCCACCGGTTGGATTGAAGTAAATCCAAATCAATCCTGCTACCCAATAGGTGGTGAAGGTTTTTACTGCGGTTTTGAAATTCTCTGCATCCCACCAAAGGAATTTACTCTTCTGCTTCGGCAGATCTTGTTTGAACGAGACATTATTGGTGACCGAATCAATACAGCTGATGCTCTCCGCAAGGCGAGATAAGCTCTGATGCATTAGCTTGAGTAAGTGGCCCAGTGTCAGGGCGGAGCCTTTGACTAGATTGGGAGCGTCTGACAAAGCTTGTTGGTTGTAATCAACCTTAAATTCCTGAGCGAGGTAAGCTGGCCCCTCGTTGTCCCACATCTCTTGGCAGGTTTTGAATAGCGCTTGAATTTCTTCGATGGCTTGATCGAAGTTATTGATGCAGCTTCGGTCTTGCTGGTGGCTAAAGTGGCTGTGTGCTGCCACGCTGAGTTCTTGGGTAATTTGCTTGTTGAAGTGAACAGCGAGTTGCCATTCTTTCATGTAAGCCGATACGTCACTGCACTCGACACTTACGGCTGCGAAGCGTTGCTCTAACGCGTTTTGTGCGGCGAATACTTTGTCTAATAGGTCTTCTATGGTGGGGTGAGGCTCTTCATCTTCCTCTTCAGTATCTTGTTTGCCTGAAGCTGGGACTCCCCCTTGCTGCTGAGCTTGCCTCTCTTCGAAGTTCTGTAAGATTGCCGCGAACAGCGCTTGCTGAGCTTGGTTGAGCTGTTCAATTAGCTAACGAAGGTTTTGTTCTGTCTTCGTCGGCCATAAGAAAGTACCCACCAAAGTGTAAAGCACTACGCCAAAGATGGTCATGTAAGCACGGTCAACCCCATACATGAAGGCACCTTCTGCATCGCCACCATTTGACATCATCAAGGTCATCACACCGGTTAGCGCCAGCAAGGTTGGGTCTTTTTGATAGGCGTTACGGAAATAAAAGATAAAGGACACGACCACAGAAACGCTGAGCATGTACATAATGCCGGTCTTGAGCGAACATGCCCACGAGCAATAAACCAATAACAGCCCCAACCAGGGTACCAAGCACACGCAAAGTACCTTTAGCTAAAGATTCACGTCGGCTGCCTGTTGAAGCGATCAGCATAACAGTGGTCGCCGCCGTAGACGCTTACAGCCAACCCATTGAAAACGGTATAAGATAAGCCAGAGTCAGGCTAAGCGCTACTTTTGTGGCGAATTTGCTTTTATCGTTCATAGTGTCACAGTTAGCTCAGGTTTATGGTTGTAAGTCGATGAATTTATTCAATTAATAATCAGAGTTTCGTTCTGAATAAATCGCGGAGGCGGAATATAGCGATTGAAAAGAGGTGGTTTGTAATTCCTTTGTCAAAACCAAATGAGGTAAAAGTGCCCAAATCACCGTTCACTCCCCACCGCTTATGGCATGAGGGAAAAATGAGCAAGAAAACGTTTAACTAGAAAATCTCATTACTGATACATATTTGCAGGAATTACCACACCAAATCTTTAATCGATATTCACCGCCAATGCGTCAGGCGTTGTTCGTTTCCACAGTACGGTGAAAACAAATGCCTAACAAAAAGCATAGATGATGGGAGATAAGCTGAGAGGAAAGTTATTATTTTTTATTGGCTTGCGGGGTTGGTTTTGGATTTTTGAGAGCGAGATAAAAATACCAATGCAATGCCGCCAAGAATAACTGAGCTGGTAGTGATGGAATGTACAGTCAGCACTTCACCCAACAGAAAGCTTCCTAGCACTAAAGCAATAACTGGCACGGAAAGTTGGCTTACCGCCGCTTGCAATAATGTTAGTTTCTTCATCACTTGATACCAAAGCACGTAACCGCAACCAGAAGCGATGGCTCCTGATGCCACTGCTAACAGTATGCCTTTCGGCGTAAATTGTATCGATCCAAGTAAAAAAGGTGAGAGCAAAAGTCCTAAGATAGAAGCAGTAATGAATCCCCAAGTAATACCGCTGGTTGGTGTTGGCGCTTGCTTACCTAAGGCGGTAAACCCTGCCCAACAGATACCAGAAACCACCATTAATAGGGCAGACCAAACATCTGGGCGTGTTGCAGATGGCAACATTAGCCACGCAAATCCAATCAAAGAAACGGCAATACCAATCACTTCGAGGGGTTTAAAGCGCTCTCCTTGCCACCAGTAAATCACGAGTAGAGTCAGTTGTACGGCACCAAAAAGTAGCAGTGCGCCCGTTCCGGCTGCTAGTTTTACATAAGCAAAAGAGAACAGTGCAGCATAGCCAAATAAGGTCATCCCAGCGAATAAACTGAATCGACGAGAAGGGATCTTGCTGCGCCAGTTTCCGCGCAGAAGTATGATGACCATTAAAGTGACTGCGCCAGAGAACAAACGGATAAGAGTGAAACTGCCCGCGTCAATCAAATCGGCTGCCAGTGCTAAACGGCACAGCAACGAGTTAGCAGCAAACGCCAACATAGCAATTGCGGTCAGTAAAAATGTCGACATTCCTTATCCTCACGTTCGGTCAGAGCTGCAGTGTAGCGTTAAACAGAAAGCGTTAATTAGTTGATAAAGCGATTAGTTATAGCTGAAAACATAGTGCAGCATTGAGTCAAAAAGTCATCATGTTGCGAAATTGAGTAACAACCACAAGTGTTATAGTATAACAATTTGGTTTTAATGCTCGATATAGAATGAGGAATTCAGATTGAATCTATTTGTTAACGATCTCACGGTTATTGATGCTTCATACCTGTGTCAAACACGAGGCATGGTGGGTGAGAGTTGGATTCTGGACGTAGTAATGCATGGTGATCTCAATGAGATGAGCATGGTGCTGGATTTCTCTAAAGTGAAAAAACAAATCAAGCAATTGGTGGATCAATATGTTGATCACCGTTTGCTTATACCCGTAAAGAACGAGGCGGTGGAAATTACCAATGCCAAAGCGGGGTATTCT
The DNA here is from genome assembly GCF_030248475.1 of Vibrio sp. D173a. Classification (NCBI taxonomy): domain Bacteria; kingdom Pseudomonadati; phylum Pseudomonadota; class Gammaproteobacteria; order Vibrionales; family Vibrionaceae; genus Vibrio; species Vibrio sp. D173a. Next base: position 24,545 of record NZ_JAHGAH010000076.1, on the reverse strand, counting down.
CAAGTGGATCTTATGCGTGGAGAAAAGAGTATTCACCTGCATTGCCCCGATGAAGCATTTTGTTTTGTGAATTCGGAAGACATCTCAATAGAGAGTGTAACGCAGCACATTCACGATGTTTTGCAAGGTCATCTGCCAAGTAATGTCGCATCGATTGATCTGACCTTGCGTCATGAAAAACTTGATGGTGCTTACTATCACTACACCCACGGTTTAAAAAAGCACGATGGCAATTGTCAGCGCATTGCACATGGGCATCGTTCACCGATTAAAATTCTGGTTGATGGTCAGCGAGATACCGCTCGTGAGCAAGCTTTTGCACAGCGTTGGCAAGATATCTACCTCGCATCCATCGAAGACCTAGTCGAGATTGGCCACCTGGAGCTAAGCGAACATGCAAGCCTCATCAACTGTGACACGCATTTTGGCTTCCGATACACCACTTCACAAGGTGACTTCCAACTCGCTATCGCGCACAGCGAAACCGAGGTGTTGAACACCGATACGACGGTAGAGTTGTTGGCTGTGTTTATCGCCAATGAAATCGCTCCTTCATTGGATGCAGGACAGTCGTTACAAATCATTGCTTATGAAGGCGTAGGGAAAGGAGCAATGGCGTTTCGCTAAGAAGGCGCCGCCGAATCTCAATCAAAACTCACTTTTACTCAATATTTGGAATATCACTTTTATGGACAAACTTAATCGTGTTCTGCTCGTAGCTGGTACGCATGGTAATGAGCTTTCTGGCATTTATCTTCAAAAGCTCATCAAAGATCGTCTTTACGATGCTGAACGCTCAACGTTCAGCACTCACTGTGTGCTTGGCAACCCGGAAGCGGTAAAGCAAAACGTTCGTTATGTTGAGACGGATTTAAACCGCGAGTTTGCGCTTGCGAATTCATCAGCCTCTTCTCATGGTGAAGGCGGGAGCCTGCAAGAGACAGAATTGGCAAAGCAATTTACCCAAACTCATGCCGCTGAAGAAAAGCAACTTATTGTCGACCTACATAACACCACCAGTAACATGGGCGCGACCTTGATTTTGGTTTCTAACGACGTGTTCTATCGCAAGATGGGGGCTTATGTGAAGCAACGCATGCCAGAAGCCAACATCTTGTTTGAAGACAGAAAAGCGTGGGATGATCAACCTTACTTGTGCACCACTGGGCAGCATGGTGTGATGATTGAAGTTGGGGCTCAAGCGCATGGTTCGCTAAAGTACGAGACTCTTGAGCTGATGAAAAAGATGCTTACTATGGTGCTCGATTACCTTGAACAGCATAACCTTGGTCGAGTTGGTGAGTTGAACGACTACGACGCGTATTTTTACACCGAAGAAGTGATGATCCCTGTCGACCACGATGGTATGCGTGCCGCAATAGTGCACCCTATGATCTGTGGACGAGATTTCGAAGTGGTGAAACCTGGAGAACCCTTACTCGCAACTTTCTTTGGTTACGACATTTTTTGGGAAGGCAAACAGGAGATCTATCCGCACTTCATCAATGAGAGTGCGTACAGCAAAGCCAATATCGCTATGGCACTTGCTGAGAAAAGGCAGGTTAATGTGGAATAAGTAGCGGCTGATTTGAAGAGCAATTTGAAACTCTAAGTGGGATGACATTTTCACCCCACTTAGCTGCTAGTTGCTCGTCACGATTGGCTGGAAAAAAGCGACTTAATGGTATTTCGTAACTACACCAGTTTTGGATTGTACGCATTACGTTTGTGCCAAAGCATGGTGAACGGGATCAGCAGTTTATCTTGTTGAGTTTGTTCCAATGGAATGGGTAGGCATACCAAATCTGGATGCAGTTTCTTGGTGTAACTCTCACCGTATTGCGGTGCGGTGGTCAGCATATTGTGGTGTGGTTGCGCGGCCATAAACAGAGACTGCTCGAAGCTCGACATGGTTAAGCCAATAGAGCGCTGTAGGCCAAGTTCACTCAACACTTCATCTAAAGCCCATGTTTCACTCTTTTCCCAAACAATGTTGATGTGTTGATAGCTCAAAAAGGTCTCAAGATTCCATGCCTGCTCCAAAGCAGGGTGATTCTTGTGCAAGTAGACCATAGGTAGGTCTGAGAACAGCACTTCAAAATCGAGGAAGTAAGGGAGCAGGTCGAGTGACTCTTTCGAGCGGGGATGGCTCTCTCTTCCGGTAAAGCCGATGTCTGCTTCTCCACGCACAATCGCATCGAGTGAATCGTAATCCCAGTTACTGGTTTTGACTTTAGCATCCGGGTAACGCTGGTGGATTGCAACAAGAAGATCATCAAGAATCGTCAGCACTAACGGGGATTCAATAGTCAGATCAAAGCGTACGCCTTTTGGGGCTATATCGCTGCGTTTTTCCGCAATTTGGCTGCCATTCCCGCGAGATAGATAGAGAACGCGATATGTAATTGTGACTCGTTGGCGTGTAAATCGGCTGCAATTTGTGGCAAACCTACAAGGTAAAGATCAATCGCGGTAGGATAGAGTAATACAAGGGAAAAACTACAAAGCAGAAAACGGAACATAATAACCTCACTGACAATTGGCGAGGATAATAAAATGTGCAACGTTTGCCTGCGAGTGGGAATTACGACCGCAGGTATTTCCATTTCCGACATACCCTGTATAAATCGAACGGAAATTCAACAAGGATGACCATGATTACCATTGAAAAGTACACGCCATGCCGTCATGAGCAAACCATTGAGCTACAAGTCTTGGAAGAGCAGGCTCAGTTTACGATTGAGGATATTGGTAAGAAATTAGAAAGTCTTAAACCGACAGAGCTGCCCCATTTGATCCTAGAAAATGATCGTGTGGTCGGGTTCTTTTTATTTGATGCTGCGTACAGTGAAGATTATGACTTTTGCCCTCAAAGAAGTTTAGGTGTTCGCTCATTACTGGTGGATCATCGCCATCAAGGCAAAGGTATTGCGAAGCAAGCAATCGGGCTGTTTGGGGATTTTGTTAAGTTGTATTATCCAACGTTTGAATTTCTCTACCTAACGGTTAATTGTCGAAATATCCCCGCCTACCAGTGTTACCTAAAGGCGGGGTTTGAAGATACTAACGAGCTTTATCATGGTGGTCCGGTTGGGCCTCAGCATATTATGCGACAAGCCTTGTAATTATTTTTCCAGATACTAAAAAGCCGCCCAGTTCCACACTGTGCGGCTTTGCTTTAGGCATATTGTTGGATTAGCGAATGAAGGCTTTGCGGCCAGCAAACATCGCCATTGAGCCTAACTCGTCTTCAATGCGCATGAGCTGGTTGTATTTTTCGACACGTTCACCACGGCATGGTGCGCCTGTTTTGAGGTGACCTGTGCGAAGTGCGACTGTCATATCGGCAATGAAGCTGTCAGTGGTTTCCCCCGAGCGGTGAGAAACAAACGCGCCCCATGCAGCGTGATGACACATTTGAATCGCTTCAATGGTTTCGGTTAAAGAGCCAATCTGATTCAGTTTGATCAATGCTGAGTTGGCAGCATTCATCTCAATCGCTTTCTGTATGTACTTGGTATTAGTAACGAGAAGATCGTCACCGACGATTTCGATCTTACCGCCAAGCTTCTCATTTAGTAGTGGCCAGTTGTCCCAATCGTCTTCTGCCAAGCCATCTTCAAGAAGGACGACCGGAAAATCTTCAACCAACTTCTCGTAGTATTCAATCATCTCTGCGGAGGTCAGTTCACGGTTCTCTGAGCGCAACTTGTATTTACCATTCTCATAGAATTCACTAGAGGCTGGGTCCATACAGATACCTACATCGACACCGGGTTTCAGTCCAGCTCTCTCAATCCCTTTGACAATCAGCTCCAATGGTTCGCGGTTTGACTTCACTGCAGGAGCAAAGCCACCTTCATCACCGACACCAACAGAGTAATCTGACTCAAGCAGAACCTGACGTAGGGCATGATAGACTTCGCTGCCCCATTGCACCGCTTGTCTGAAGTTTTTAGCTCCATATGGCGCGATCATGTATTCCTGAAAATCCGGGCCTTGCCAGCGAGCATGTACACCACCGTTGAGGATGTTCATGCAAGGCACGGGTAGAAGGTTAGCGCCTACACCACCGAGATACTGATAGAGTGGGATGTCTGCTGTCATCGCGGATGCGCGAGCTACGGCCAAAGAAACCCCAAGAATGCCGTTTGCGCCCAGACGAGACTTATTTTCGGTGCCGTCTAACTCGATCATAATGCGATCAATCAGTGCTTGATCTCGAGAGTCTAAACCAACAATAGCCTCAAGCACTTCGGTGTTGATCAGTTGAACGGCATTGAGTACACCTTTGCCACCAAAGCGGGTGTCGTCACCATCTCGCAGTTCAACCGCTTCTCGTGAACCAGTACTGGCACCCGAGGGCACCGATGCTCTTGCTGCAATGCCGCAACCGAGTGTGACTTCGACTTCCACAGTCGGATTTCCGCGTGAATCTAAAATTTCGCGCGCCAGAATATCCTCAATCAAGAAATCCATATTTTGTCCTTAATGATCATTTAGATGGAGAAACGATTTTAGAGTGTAGACTACGATTTATAATGTGGGCGGCTTTTGATAGCTTTGATGTTCAAGGATGTTGTTTATGTAGCTGTTTTCACATAAATTTCATAAAGATTTACCCCTCGTCATCAAGGAAGACATGTGAAAATTGAAGTCGACAATTTAGAAAGAACAGCCGTAATCGCATTACTAGAAGAACATCTACAAGACATGTATGCCACATCGCCACCAGAGAGCGTACATGCGCTAGATTTGGATAAACTGAAAGCGCCAGAAGTGACATTTTGGACTGGATGGAAAGAGGAACAGCTACTTGGTTGTGCTGCAATTAAGGAATTGGACGAGCAACACGCAGAGCTGAAATCAATGCGCACTACGCCATCGGCAAGAGGCCAAGGTGTAGCGTCTCAATTATTGATTCATGTGATTGAGCAAGCAAAGCAAAAAGGGCTACGACGATTAAGCCTAGAAACGGGTTCGATGGAATTTTTTGAGCCTGCCCGTCTGCTGTATGAAAAACATGGCTTTGTCTACTGTGAGCCGTTCGGGGATTACGAACTCGACCCGAATAGCCAATTTATGACCCTAGAGCTGAGCTAGGGCCATGGAGTTTTAGCAAACGAAATGCAGCGGTTTTAGAAGTTCAAATTGAAATTAATGGTTGGTGTGAGCAGTTGTGAGCGCTCATCTGCTAGCCTTTTTCTCTTTTCTTTTAATCGCTTAGCATTTTCTTTATCAGGATTGTTGTCTAGCTGATTGTCGATAACCGAGATTTCGGTATCGATTTGTTGGATACGCTGTTGGCGTTGATATTCCTGACGACCTAATTGGTAATTTTCAAGAAATTGCTTGTTGCTGCATACGCCATAATATTCTCCGCCCTCACTTCCCACGGTGTAACCGTTGTCTGGAGAGCAATAGATGATAGTGCCTTTATCGAAGCCTTCTTTCCACTGCGCGCGATTTGGAGTCACCCCGGCTTCGTTACAATCTTCAGTATAACTATTAATAATGCTTGGCGCGTTGCCGTTTAAGCCATTTTGGTAGCCGACGTTGTACCAGTCCGCGGTTTTACATTCTTCGGGAGACATGCTGGCACAGCCAGAGAGCAAAGTGATTAACGTTAAGGGGAGTAGTGCTCTTTTCATCCGTTATTGTCCTTTAAACTGATTCCAGCCAAAGAGTGTAAAATGAACACTGTTCATATCAATGGGTGAAATCATTGTATTCGCAAATGTAGTGAGTCATCAGTGCGGGTGATAAGTTCCATTATTTGAATGAATTTTGTTTTATTAATATCTCTCGCGGACTTTGCCATTGCTGTATCAATCCGATAGCCTTTGCATCAAAGTAAGGGATAACCCCAACACAAAAATAAATATCGTCAACGAGGTTAAGACAATGAGCGACCAATCAACCGTCGTTATTATTGAGGATGAATCTGCCATTGCAGAAAACCTCATTCATGTATTAGAGGTGGATGGCTATCATGCGGCGTGGTTTGCAACGGCAGGAGAGGGTTTAGCCTTTTTGCAACAAAACCCAGCAGCGTTACTTGTGTTGGATGTTGGTTTACCGGATGGCAATGGTTTTGAATTGTGCAAAACCATCCGTGAGTTTTCTGATATTCCGATTATCTTTCTCACAGCAAGAAGCGATGAAATTGACCGTGTAGTGGGCTTGGAGATTGGCGCGGATGATTACGTGACTAAGCCATTTAGCCCGCGTGAAATGTTGGCTCGCATTAAACTTAGAATCAAAGCCAAAGCGCCGATGATGGAGCACAAACCGGAGTCTGTGGCTGTTCCAGAACAACCTCAATTGAACCATGATTTGGTTGCACAAAACTTCGACTATGGTATTGGCGGGCAAATGCTTGGGTTAACTGCGGTGGAATTTAAGATCCTCGAAAAACTGATTTCTGTCTCTTCCAATGTATTGAGCCGAGAGCAGCTCATGGTCGCTGCAGACATGGCGCCAGAGGCTGCATATGAGCGTAATATCGATACTCATATCAAAGCGATTCGCCACAAGTTGAAGCCGTTTGAGATGTCTGAACGCATCTGTACTAAGCGTGGCTTTGGGTACTTTTACTGCATTAAAGGTGAATGATGAATCGCTGGCCGAAGATCCCGCTTGGACTCAGACTGTTTTTTCTCTACTTCATCTTAGTCGGAATGACGGCTTACATGGTGAGTAAAACTGTCGTCCAAGAGCTTAAGCCAACTGTGCGTCAAACCACCGAAGAGACGCTGGTGGATATGGCGAACTTACTCGCGGTATTGGCTGAAGAAGACGTCGCGAACGACAAGTTATCTGAGAGTCGCTTTTCCAAACTGCTAGCGGCTTATGGGCAGCGAGAACCTCAAGCGCGCATTTGGGAAATCGGCAAAAAAGCGATTAACCATCGAATTTACATCACCGATAAACAAGGCATTGTGATTGCAGATTCTTGGCAGCAAGATGTAGGCAAAGACTACTCGCAATGGAATGATGTGTATCTCACGTTGCGTGGTCAATACGGCGCGCGCAGTACCATTGAAGACCCGAAAGATCCACTCTCAACCGTTATGCACGTTGCTGCGCCCATTTACCACAAAGGCGAAGTAACGGTGGCAAAATCCAATCGCTCAGTACAACCTTTCATCGATCTTTCTAAACGCAATGTGTTGTTTTGGATGGTGTGGATGAGTGGCTTAGTGCTACTGGCAGGGGCATTGTTTGCTTGGCGAATTCACTCGGCACTGAACAAGCTAGAAGACTACGCGACCAAAATGGGTGAGGGCGAAAAGGTCTCTAAGCCGACATTTCGTATCTTCTATGAGTACGGCACGCTAAGCGACGCATTGGAGAAAATGCGCAACCAACTCGACGGCAAACAATATGTGGAAGAGTACGTACAGACGCTGACTCATGAGCTGAAAAGTCCGTTATCAGCGATTAAAGGCGCGAGTGAAATATTGCAAATGCCGTTGCCTGAAGAAAAGGTCACGCGCTTTGCTGGCAACATTGAGCGAGAAAGCGACCGCATGCAGTCATTGATTGATAAGTTGCTAGAACTTGCTCGTCTTGAAAAGCGCCCCGAGCTAGAACAAGTCGAAGCTATCTCGCTAAAACAAATGGTCAATGAAGTGGTTCAATCGGCGGATGCGCGTTTGAGTGCTAAGTCGGTCACTGCCAACATCCAAATTGATGACCATCTCGCCGTGCTTGGTGATGCCTTCTTACTGAAACAAGCCGTTTTTAACTTGATGGATAATGCGCTGGATTTTGTTCATTCAGAGGGACGTATTGAATGGAAAGCTGAGGTCACGAAAGAGAAAGTGTGCTTATCGATTTTCAATTCAGGTCCTCACATTCCCGACTACGCGATGCCTCGTTTGACCGAGCGCTTCTACTCCCTCGCTCGGGAAAATGGCGTTAAGAGCACTGGGCTTGGGCTTAATTTTGTTGAGCAAGTGGTCAAGCTGCACAAAGGTAAGTTGCAAGTAGAAAACGTCGATTCTGGTGTGAAAGTGACCTTGATTTTACCAACTCCATAGAAACTCCACATTAGCTCCATTCGTTCTCCAAATTTCTGATTTAGATTACTCCCATCAGCAAATGGAGAATGAAATATGAAAAAGATCCTCAATAACCAACTCGGCACGAAGTTCGCCTTCGTGCTGTTTTTGTTTGTTTTACTGCAAATCCCACTTTCAATGGTCACAGGGCTGATCTCAGAACGCTCATATCGCCAAGATGAAGTCAGAAATGACATCGCACGCAGCAGCAGCGGCGAACAGCGCATCATTGGTCCATTCATCATGGTTAACTACACCGAAACCAGTTACCGAGATGACAAAGTACAGATTAAAGAGCGTCGTAAATTCCTCCTACCTAGCACTTTTGATATGAGCGCAAATCTGGACAGTTTTGAAAAGTACCGAGGTATTTACCGTGCGCGTTTATACAAAGCGCAAGTGTCGCTGAAAGGCGCTTTTGATGCAGACGATGTCGCGGCGTTGCAGGGGCTTGATATTGAAAACATGAGTCTAGTGGTTGGCATTGAAGACAGCCGCGGATTGATTCGTTTGGATGACATGACCATGGCGAGTGCTGATATCGAAGTCGCACCGGGAACAGGGCTAGACCAGTTACCACAAGGCTTCCACAATGCTCTGACACTTGCAGACCTAAACACAGCGCAACCTTTGGCGTTCGATCTTAACTTCTTGCTGCAAGGGATGGGGCAGCTTCAAGTCACACCAATCGGCAGTCAAACAACGGTTGAGCTCTCTTCAGCTTGGGCACATCCAAGCTTTATCGGTGATTACTTACCGGTGTCGTCAGAAGTATCTGAAGATGGATTTAACGCACAATGGGCGAGCAACAATTTCTCAACCAATATCGCGCAGCTGTTCCAAAGCTGTTTGTCATCGAATCACGCTTGTCACGAGCTTGAACAGCGACAAATGGGCGTAGATTTAATTGATCCCGTGGACCACTATTTGAAATCTCACCGAGCAGTGAACTATTCACTGTTGGTTATCACATTAGTATTTGCGAGTTTCTTCTTGCTGGAGCTGTTCCAAGCGCGTCCGGTTCACCCAGTACAATACGGCTTTATTGGTCTGGCTTTAGCGCTTTTCTATCTGTTGCTGATTTCGATGAGTGAACACCTTGGCTTCAACTGGGCATATGTGGTGTCGGCAGTCGCATCGACTGGGCTTTTAAGTGTGTACGTGAGCGGTATGTTGAGTAACACCAAACACGGCGCGATATTCGGAGCGTGTTTGCTCACTCTTTATGGATTGCTGTTTGGCTTGCTACAAGCAGAGAGTTACGCATTGGTCATGGGGACATTACTGTGTTTCGCTATTTTGAGCTTCACTATGGTTATTACACGCAACATCGACTGGTACGCACGAAATAAGAAAGCGGAAGAAAGCGCAAAGGCGAATCATGAAGATGTTTAAGCGAGCCACTCTCGCTGGTCGGCCAAGCGATATGGTGATAGAGACGTCCGCTATCCACTTGCAATTTTCTGCAAAAAATGGACTCAGAAGCTTGGTGTGTTTTATCGCATTGGTCGTTATCGCGCTCTTTGTTCGAGACAGCTTTATTCGTCCGACATTTGGCGATGTTCTGGTTGTGGTTTGGCTCTACTACTTTCTCGCAAGCTTGTTTTCCATGTCCGTTAACTGGCTGGTTTCATTGGTGGTGTTGATTGCGTTTGCCGTCGAGTTGGGGCAATTGTTACGGGTTGCTGCTTGGCTTGGTATCGAACCTTCATCGCCTCTGGCTGTAATTTTGGGCGCCACATTTGATTGGAAAGATCTGCTAGCTTACTGCATCGGAGGTTTACTGTGTTGGTGGATGGAAAAGAAATGAAAACCGAGCTGAAAGCCATTACTTTGCCAAGCCGACTGCGCTATTCCAAACGAGGTATTCGTAAGAGGTTCAAAATCAGTTTACTCAAGCGCGTGTACCTTTGGTCACTGCCCAATAGAGAGCTGCTGTAGCGCTACTTCTTTATCTGAAACACAAAAGGGAATCTTAAACTCACCGGCGCACAGGGTGAGTTAAGATTCCCTTTATTGTTCATTGAGACGTCTAGCTGCTACTTTTAATTAGCTTTCAAATGAAAGTTTCTCGCCAAACGTCTCTTTCCAGTCTTTATCGAACTGTTCAACCGCCGGTTTTACTGCTGGGTGAGCGAACATTTGTGCCGCCACATCTGTTGGTAATGTAATGGCTTCGATGCCCAGTTTCATCACCTCCATCGCTTGTTGAGTGTTCTTGAAGCTGGCTGCCAAAATCTTCGCTGGTAGTTGGTTTTGATCGAGCAACAATTGAAGATCCGCAACCACTTCAATACCGTTGCCGTTCATCGTATCAATGCGGTTTACGTAAGGTGCTAGGTAGTCTGCGCCGCACAGTGCAGCTAGGAAGCCTTGTTGAGCCGAATAGATAGCGGTAGCAAGAACCTGAATTCCCTCTTTTTTCATTAGCTTAATTGCGGCTAAGCCGGTTTCTGTTGCTGGTACTTTTACCACCATATCGTAAGGTAATTCATTCAGTTGGCGCGCTTCTGCCACCATGCCTTCGACGGTTGAACTCACGACTTGAGCGTGAAAGCGAGGTGTACCGCCAAGTGCTTCTTGCATGCCTGTTAGGGTTTCATTCAGTCCCTGTTTTGACTTCGCCAAAATGCTTGGGTTTGTCGTCACGCCTTTTAGCGATAGGCACTGGTTAAAGCGTTTTACTTCTGCCACATCAGCAGTATCTAAATAAAGTTCAATCATGGTTTCTACCTTAAACAAAATCTTCGTTTTGATGATGGGATCACTATAGATCTGACAATCGAACGAGATCTTGACTCTGATCAATTGAAATTTCATTTGAAACCACAATAATTTCATTAGGTGAAAGTTAAGTGAAACTTGTAAACGCTCAAATGAAGCTTTCAGTTCGAACAAAGAAAAGCCGCTGATAAGACTTGACCAGCAAGAAACGGATTAAGTACACAGCGGTAACACAGACCAAGAGGCAAGCAGAGATGTATTTCAATATTCAACGATTCTCTACCCATGATGGCGATGGCATTCGTTCCATTCTTTTTCTTAAAGGATGCAGCTTGTCTTGCCCTTGGTGTCAAAACCCAGAAAGCCGCAGCGAAAAGCATTCACTGTTGTTTGATCAGCGAAGCTGCATGGAAGGTTGCCCGCTGTGCGTTTCTGCTTATCAAGCCACAACTGAACCCACAGCGGGTAGTGAAACGGTGGGTGATGCTATTCAACGCATCGACAACCAGATCATCATCAATCGAAAAGCAATCAAAGAAGACCAACTGATCGCGCTGCGCAATGTCTGTCCGACGCAAGCACTGACCGTCTGCGGTGAAGAAGCGAAATCAGACATGTTGTTCGACACCTTAATGAAGGACAAACCTTTCTACGACCAAAGCCAAGGTGGTGTGACCTTCTCCGGTGGTGAGCCACTCATGCAAGCGGATTTGGTGGCAGAACTCGCACAGCGTCTGCATGACAACCAAGTCTCTACCGCTATTGAATCGTGCATGCATGTGCCGTGGAAGAACGTCGAAAAAGCCGCGCCGCATATTGATTGCTGGTTGGCGGATTTAAAACACACTGATGAAGAAAAGTTTCTTAGCTGGGCGAAAGGTTCACTAAAACGCATCAAAGACAATTTCCGAAAACTGGCACCTATCACGAAACGCATTGTGATTCGCGTTCCCGTTGTGCCGGGGTTCAATGACACCATCGAAGAGTTGAAAGAGATCATCGATTTTGCGGCTTCACTAGAAAGCTGCCAAGAACTTCACTTGCTGCCGTACCACACGCTCGGCATCAATAAATACCGTTTGCTCGATATGCCTTACGAGTGTTCTGACAAGCCATTAAACAAACCAGAACTGCTAGAAAGCGCCATGCAATACGCAAGCGAAAACACCCAACTTAACGTGATTGTAAGAGGTTAACTATGGACCTGAATTACCTTCCTGAGCGTATCAAAGCGCACAAATCGGCACTGGTAAATATCGTAACGCCACCTGTCTGTACCGAGCGTGCAGAGGCATACACTCGTGCTTATCAAGCAAACGAAGACAAACCTGTGATTGTCCAACGTGCGTTAGCACTGCAAGAGCACTTACGCACTCGTTCGATTTGGATTAAACACGATGAGTTGATCGTCGGTAACCAAGCGAGCAAAGTGCGCGCTGCGCCTATTTTCCCAGAATATACAGTCCGTTGGATTGAAGCGGAAATTGATGAGCTAGCCGACCGTCCTGGTGCAGGCTTTGCTGTTACCGAAGAAGATAAGCAAAGCATCCACAGCATCACTCCGTACTGGCGCGGTAAAACTGTTCAAGACCGTTGTTATGGCTTGTTTACTGATCAGCAGCAAGAAATCTTAGCCAGCACCATCATTAAAGCCGAAGGCAACATGACTTCGGGTGACGCGCACCTAGCGGTGGACAACGAGAAAATCTTGAAGTTAGGCATGAACGGTTTGTTAGAGGATGTTCGTCAGCACCGTGCTAACAATGATGTTTCGACCTTTGAAGGCTTGAAGAAAGAGCAGTTCTACAAGTCGGTAGAAATCGTACTGCTTGCCATTCAAGATCACATGGTGAGCTACGCTGAATTGGCAGCAAAAATGGCGCTTGAAGAGACGCGCCCGCTGCGCAAAGCTGAGTTAGAAAACATTGCGGAAAACTGTCGTCATGTAGCGAGCCACGCACCAGAAAACTTCTGGCAAGCACTGCAATTGAGCTACTTCGTTCAGTTGATGCTACAAATCGAATCGAACGGTCACTCGGTTTCTTTCGGTCGTATGGATCAATTCCTCAACGAATTTTATGTTCGCGATATTGAAAACGGCGCGATTGAAAAAGACTTTGCATTAGAGCTGCTGCAAAGCTGTTGGTTGAAGCTGCTTGAAGTAAACAAGATTCGCTCTGGCTCGCACTCAAAAGCCTCCGCAGGTTCTCCGCTGTACCAAAACGTGTGTATCGGCGGTCAGAAGTTGAATGAAAAGGGTGAGCCTGAAGACGCAGTGAATCCGCTTTCTTGGGCGATTCTGGAATCTTGTGGTCAGTTGCGTTCGACGCAACCTAACTTGAGTGTGCGTTACCACGAAGGTTTGAACCAAGAGTTCTTAATGGGTTGTATCGAAGTGATTAAATGTGGCTTCGGTATGCCTGCGTTTAACAACGATGAGATTGTTATTCCTGAATTCATCAAACTTGGCGTAGAGAAAGAAGACGCTTACAATTACGCCTCTATCGGCTGTATCGAGACAGCGGTTCCGGGCAAATGGGGTTACCGTTGTACGGGCATGAGCTTCATTAACTTCGCTCGTATCCTGCTCGCTTCATTGAACGAAGGTGTGGATGCAACAACGGGTAAAGCTTTCTTGCCGCACGATAAGTCATTAGCAAAAGGTAACTTTGAGAACTTTGAGCAAGTGACAGCTTCTTGGGCAGAGCAAATCCGCTACTACACCCGTAAATCGATTGAGATTGATACAGTCGTCGACAGCGTGCTTGAACAACAGGCACAAGACATCTTCTGTTCAACGCTGGTGGATGATTGTTTAGCTCGCGGTAAAACCGTGAAAGAAGGTGGCGCGAAATACGACTGGGTGTCTGGCTTGCAAGTCGGTATTGCAAACTTGGGTAACAGCCTAGCTGCAATCAAACACCTTGTTTTCGATAACGCGCAAATCACTCAACCCCTTATCTCACAACAACAGCTGGCAAAAGCATTGGCAGAAGATTTCGACGGCATGGAGAACGAGCAGCCTCGCCAACGTCTTATCAACTTTGCACCAAAATACGGTAACGATGATGATGCGGTAGACCAACTACTGGCAGACGCGTATCAAGTGTATATTGATGAGCTAGAGCAGTTTGTTAATACGCGTCATGGGCGTGGTCCAATTGGCGGCGGTTACTACGCAGGTACATCAAGTATTTCGGCAAATGTCCCATTTGGCGCCTCAACCATGGCAACGCCGGACGGTCGCAAAGCGAAAACGCCATTGGCAGAAGGCGCAAGCCCGTCATCTGGCTCAGACCGTTTAGGTCCAACGGCAGTGTACAACTCGGTTGGTAAGATTCAAGCGAATAAGATCCTTGGTGGCGTGCTGCTTAACCAGAAGTTAAGCCCGGCAGCGGTTGAGTCTGAAGGGGATAAGCTCAAGCTCTCTATGTTGATTCGCACCTTCTTCAACCACCACAAAGGTTGGCACGTGCAGTACAACATCGTCTCTCGTGAGACCTTGCTAGCGGCGAAGAAGAACCCAGAGCAATATCGTGATCTTGTGGTGCGAGTTGCAGGCTACTCAGCCTTCTTCACCGCGCTATCACCAGATGCGCAAGACGACATCATCGCACGTACCGAGCACGAGCTGTAAGTACACTGACTAACTAAAACAAAAGGCACCGATTGGTGCCTTTTTAATGGATGATGGAAACTAAGTGCAGTTAATATGAAACTTGGCGTGTATTTTGAAGTGTGTCACATTTTAGAACTTATTAATCGAGTTCTATCTCACATATTAACCCTATGCCCTACGATTAATTATGCAACTTAATGAGTATTTTGGAGATACATTTTTATGGGGAATGAATATGAGAGAAATGGAATATGACTATCCTTCTAACTATAACTTAATTTCTATCACCGACCCGTCTAGTTACATCAAGTATGCGAGCGCTAACTTCAATGAGGTCGCGGGCTTTGATGATGGCGAGTTAATTGGTCAGCCTCATAATGTTGTTCGGCACCCCGATATGCCCAAACAGGCTTTTAAAGATTTATGGTCGCACCTGAAAAGTGGCAAACACTGGATGGGGATGGTCAAAAACAAGAGAAAGAATGGCGGGTATTATTGGGTGGATGCGTTTGCTTCCCCAATAAAGAGCAATGGAAAAACAGTAGAATATCAATCTGTTAGGTTTAAACCAGAACGGGCATATGTAAAAAGAGCAGAGAAGGCGTACTCAAAGCTAAATGCAGGTTCTAAACCAATTCAAATGTATTTTCCAAGAACGCGCCTTTGGATGAGAGCCGCATTTTTTATTTTAGTATCTAGTGCTTTGGGTATGACGCTCGAAACGTTAGGTCAGCCCTCTTGGGGTGCTTTCATGGCGGTTTCTTTGTTGTCAATATTAGCGATTTATGTTTTGACACGACCATTAGAAAAGCTAGCAAAACAATCAAGAAAGGATTTCGATAATCCTCTAATGGAGTACATTTATTGCAATAAAATTAATGATCTAGCAGAGATTGAGCTAGCAATGAAAATGAGAAAGCAATACGCAAATGCTTTGCTCGGAAGAATTAGTATTTCAGTCAAAGATTCATGTGACTCGACTCAGCAAAACGCAGATAAAGCTGCAGTAAACAGCGAAAGCGTTACTGAAAATCTCAATGAAATGCAAGCATCTTCATCTGAAATATCGGTGAATGCTCAAGCGACGGCAGATGCGACGTTAAAAGCCCAGCACACAATGACAGAAAGCCGCACTGTGATTGATGGAGTTAACCTTTCAGTTCTGGATCTCGTGGATGAGCTAGGACAAATATCTGAGGTGGTCACGCGTTTAAACAACCAAACAGAACAAGTGGGTTCAGTTGTGGAAGTAATCAGTGATATTGCTGAACAAACCAACCTATTAGCATTGAATGCCGCTATAGAAGCAGCCAGAGCGGGCGAGCAAGGTCGAGGTTTTGCTGTTGTTGCTGATGAAGTAAGAACACTAGCTAAACGGACTCAAGAGTCGACGACGTCAATAAAGACAGTAATAGAGAATATTCAGCAAGGTAGTCAATCAGCAGTACTCGCGCTCAAGAAAGGGAACGAGAAATCAACGGGTACAGTATCTTTGCTAAATTCGTCTTTAGATTGTATTCAACAGCTTGAAGACCTTGTGCAGGATGTGGTTGAACGCAATCAACAGATAGCAGTCGCAATTGAAGAACAAGTATATGTAACTGATGAAATTAATGAAAATATTCAAACCATAAACCTTAAGTACAATGAGTCTTATGAGTTAATGACAGAAACAAACAAAATGAATGAAACAGTAAGAAAAAGTACAGAGGACTTGGCAGAAATGATTCAAAAGTTCGCTTAACTATAGTAGCAAAGGCTAAAAGTAGTGAGGAGATCAATTATCCGGAGTTTGTTGGTTTTATCAACAGACGCAATGATAAGAATGTTAGATTGACTCAGACAAAAAGGCACCGATTGGTGCCTTTTGCGTTTTGGAACGCGTCTATTTACCCATGTGCTCGTGGCGCATTTAAACTCGCGAATGGCATCACCCCTTTGCAGTGGAAGAAAGATAATCAATTATCGAGCTAGGTGCTTAGTAAATCTATTTGAGCTTTATCGTATTTAGTTGCATAGGTGATTGATTAGTTGGGTTGTTTCAATAGGGTAGGAGAAAATTCAAAACAAGGGTAGAAGAACGGATGTTTTTACTCATCGCAATACTTGCAGGGTTAGCGGCGTTCGCGTGGTTTTACCGACAAGGGCAAGACGTCGGCTTAAACCGAATTCTCGGTATGCTTTATTTCATTGCGTACACTGTGGTGTATTTGTACGTCCCACCATTCCTTGAGGCTGGTCATCAATATATAGGTAAAACCTACGAGCTTGTCCCAATCGTTTGTTTTTACTTTATTTTGCAACCGGATCCTGAAGAGGCATCGGTAGAGCAAAAGGCCATGACATTCTTCGCATGGTGTGGATTGCTATTCATCACATGCTTCTTGTTGTATTTCAAAATGAATGTTTGGTAAAAAGTTATATTCAAGGATTAAAGATGAGTGCCAGTCACTATGTAAAAGAGCTACGCAGCAAAGTTGGTAATCAAGTATTAATGATTCCGGGCGTTGCAGCCGTGATCCTTAATGAAAGTAATAAACTGCTTTTGCAAAAGAAAGCGGATGGCAGTTGGAGTTTACCTGCAGGCATGATTGAGCCAGCCGAATCACCTTCGCAAGCCGTGATTCGAGAAGTCAGAGAAGAGACCGGACTCAAGGTTAAAGTTGAACGTGTGCTCGGTGTTTTCGGTGGAGAGGGATTTGGTTTCACTTATCCAAACGGCGACCAAGTAGAATACACAGTTGTCTTATTAAAGTGTCTGCAAACGGGATACTTTGACGGACAGCTAGATGACGAGACTATCGAGCTGGCTTGGTTCTCTAAAACAGATATGCCGACACTTGCTTTGCCTTATCCCTTTGAGTGCTTATTTGCAGAAAACATCGAACCATTGGTTTCGTAACGAATGCTCACTCAAACTAAACAAGGAAGAAAATGCAAATAGTTAAAGCCAACCTCAGCCATTTAGAAGCGTTTGAGCGGTATGTTGAAAAGTGTGCTCAGGTGGGAATGGAAATGTACGTTGCCGCCCACAGCGATAGTGAAGCGCTTTTGAAAAAACGAATTAGATACTCAAAGGGCGAAGGTTTACCGGAAGGTTGGACGCCGTCTTCGACATACTTCTGTATCGAAGAAGGGGTGATACTTGGTTCGATTCGAGTTCGTGAAGGGAACAACGATTACCTTGAAAATGTGATAGGGCATATTGGTTACGAAACTGCGCCAGATGCTCAAGGTAAAGGCATCGCCACATTGATGTTGAATTGGGTGAAAACCGAGGTCGTTGAGGACTCTGCAATCGTAACTTGTGATGTGGGCAATATCGCATCAAGACGCGTGATCGAAAAAGCGGGTGGCGAGTTCCTCAATACGTTTTATTCAGAACAAGATAAATACGAAGTGCGCCGCTATCGATTGTCGGCAGAGTAAACTCATTGAGATGAACAAACGCCCGCGTGATTGAGGGCGTTTGTTATTGGGAATGCTCCGTTCTGAAGTGAGAGGTTAGAACTCTTCCTCTTCAAAGCGCCCAGTGTTCTCTAGCCATAAACCATTGATGACACCAAAGGCGCAGGCGAGTAATACGCCAAGTACCCAACACATGTACCACATACTTGCCTCCTTAATAGAGTGATGAGCTGTTGCTGCGGATGTAGTTGTTATCCAAACGTCCGAACATTTTGTAGTAACACCATGCGGTGTAGCCCAGAATCACAGGTACAACGATGATGGCAACGATAGAAATAATGCCGAGAGTTTTCTCACTCGATGTCGCGTCCCATAACGTTAAGCTGTGCGATGGGTTGATGCTTGATGGCATGATCATCGGGAATAACGTGACGCCTGCGGTTAAGATGATGCAAGCGATCGCAATACTCGACATAGTGAACACCACCCCAGCACGGCGAGAGACCGTTGCCCAAAAACACACCAGTAAGCTCGTTACCGCAGTGAATGGAATCAGCCAGAGTTGCGGCATTTCGCTGAAGTTATGCAATAAGTCACCAGCAATGCTCACCACTTGTTTGTTGAGTGGATTAGAAACACCGTCTTTTAGCATTGCGCCGATGATGATGTAACCCGATTGAGATGCCGCGAACAAACCGCCAAACATAAACAGCAACATGGTTGCACCCGCGCCCCACAGCGTGATGTTTTGTGCTCGAGTGCGTAGCTCATGTTTGGTTTTCATTTGAAGGAAAGCAGCCCCTTGTGTCACCATCATGGTCAAACTCACCAAACCACACAGAATTGGGAATGGAGTGAGCAAGTCAAAGAACCCGCCTTGATAATCGAGCATCAGCAAGTTGTTTAACTCGAACGGTACGCCAACCAACAAGTTACCGAAGCCAACCCCAAAGATAATCGGTGGAATCACACCACTGATGAACAAGGCGATATCACATGCGTTGCGCCATTGCGGATTATCGATTTTAGCTCTGTAATCCATACCGATAGGACGCAACCAAAGGGATGCCAGCACCAACAGCATGGCAATGTAGAAGCCGGAAAACGCTGCGGCGTATACCAAGGGCCATATCGCAAAGATGGCACCGCCAGCGGTGATCAGCCAAACTTGGTTGCCGTCCCAGTGCGGCGCGATAGCGTTAAGCATTACGCGGCGCTCTAGGTTCTTTTTCCCCATAACAGGGAGCAGCGCGGCTACCCCCATATCGAATCCGTCGGTGATGGTAAAACCAATCAACAGCACACCAACGATCGCCCAAGTAAATAGGCGTAGGTTTTCGTAATCAAACATAGTGCCTCCTTAGTGCTGATCAATCAGTTTGAATGTGTCGGATTGTTTGTCTTTTTTGTTGTTTTCTTCGTGGTGATAGCGACCCGTTTTAAGCACGCTTGGTCCACGTTTGGCAAACTTCACCATCAAGAACATTTCTACAATCAAGAACGCTGTGTAGAGCACATAAACAAAGCCGAGCGAAATCCAAATGTCACTTGGCGCGAGGTTAGATACTGCCATATTGACCGGAAGCACCTCACCAATTGCCCATGGCTGACGTCCGTATTCGGCAATGAACCAACCTGCTTCACAAGCTATGAAAGGCAATGGAATCGCCCATAGTGCCGCTCTCAATAACCAAGGACTCGAACCTAATTTTCTGCGGCAGACTTGGACGAAAGACAAACCGATAATGGCGAACATTAATACCCCACACGCCACCATGATTCGGAAGCTCCAGAACAGAGGTGCCACTTGAGGAATTGTGTCTTGCGCCGCTTGTTTGATTTGGCTTTCGGTCGCGTCGGTGACGTTCTCGGTGTATTTTTTCAAGAGCAAACCGTAGCCGAGGTCTTTCTTCATCTCATCGAATTGAGCGATGTTTTCAGGGCTGTCGTTACCTGCGCGAAGTTCCTCTAGCATGCCGTAAGCTTGGATACCATCGCGGATACGATCTTCGTTCTGTACCATCAGATCGCGTAAGCCCATCACTGGTTCATCCAGCGAGCGAGTTGCGATGATCCCCATTAGATATGGAATCTTAATGGCGTAGTCGGTTTCCATGGTTTCTTGGTTTGGTAAGCCAAATAGCGTGAAAGAGGCGGGCGCTTCTTCGGTGTGCCACTCGGACTCAATCGCCGCCAGTTTTACCTGTTGCACGTCACCAAGCTCGTAACCCGATTCATCACCCAGCATCAATGTCGACACAATCGCTGCCATGCCAAATGCGGACGCCACCGCAAACGAACGGCGAGCGAAAGAGATATCTCGACCTTTGAGTAAGTAGTAAGCACTGATGCCCATCACAAACAAAGCACCTGTGGTGTAACCGGCAGCCACGGTATGAACAAACTTCACTTGCGTGACAGGGTTAAACACCACATCAGCAAAGTTGATCATCTCCATTCTCATGGTCTGGTAATTAAATTCTGCGCCGACTGGGTTTTGCATCCAGCCGTTCGCCATCAAAATCCACAATCCAGAGAAGTTAGAACCTAGCGCTGTCAGCCAAGTGACCGACAAGTGCTGGCGTTTTGATAATCGATCCCAACCGAAGAAGAACATACCGACTAAGGTGGATTCGAGGAAGAAGGCAATTAAGGCTTCGATGGCGAGCGGTGCCCCGAAAATATCGCCCACATAGTGAGAGTAATACGCCCAGTTGGTACCAAATTGAAACTCCATGGTAAGACCGGTCGCGACGCCCACGGCGAAGTTAATCCCGAATAACTTACCCCAGAACTTGGTCATGTCTTTGTAGATGGTTTTTCCCGTCATGACGTACAAAGACTCCATAACGGCCAGCAAGAAAGACAAACCTATGGTCAGTGGGACGAATATAAAGTGATAGAGTGCGGTACTAGCGAACTGAAACCGCGACAGATCAACGACATCTGCAAACATAAGGACTCCTTCCCGCTACCAGAGTAGCGGGTTAGATAAGGTTATTATTGGTCTGTTTAATTAAGCGTTAACACTTGGGGCGCTTGAGTTAGGCTTTTGCTGGTGTGCGAGAGAAAGGTTTTCTCAACCAGTAATCCAAGCTTACGTAGCGACCACCGCCGTAGAAGAACAGCACCAGCAACATCACAAAGTAGGTCGCTGCGAACTCCATACCGTTGTTGAGCATTACTGGGTCACCCAATTCGGTGATGTAGTTGTATCGACCTGGGAAGTTGGTCGCTAACCATTCAATAAAGCCGTTCAAACGCACCGTTGCTTCCATGGCGCCAGTTGCGATGGCATCCCAACCGTGTTTCCAGTGCACCATTGCGCTCGCAACACTCATCAAGAAAATCATCGGAATCGACATCACTCGGGTAAACAAACCCAAAGCGATACAAATACAGCCAAGCACTTCCGTACCTGCGGCAAGAAACGCTTACAACTCGGGAAATGGTAAGTTCAAACCACCATCTGCGGTGGACGCGCCAAACCACGCGACGGTGCCAGAGAAACCCAGCACCTTAGAGCGAGCGCCAACAAAAATGACCGGAATGAGGTAGAGACGAATCGCAAGTAACGCTAAGTAATCGTATCTTTTGCATTTCTCGACGAGACCGTCGAACCAATTGAGGGCTGACTTAATCATAATTTTTCTCCTGAAGGGCGGACGCTGACGAGTCCTAGTTCACTGAAGTGTTGAGCCCACTCCATGAAACTGAATCTGGCGAGTTGCTGAGCAATCATTTGTTGTAGTTGCGCCAGAGTCAGGTTTGGTTGCTGTTGTAATAGTTGAATCAATGCGACATCCACTTCTCTGAGCTTTTGCGAGATCACATGATGCTGTGAGTTCCGAAACACGCCATAAAACACAGGGTGACGCCTGTCAGTTAGGAAAGTTGCGGAGTCTTGATGCAGCAAGAAAGGCACTTCGACCAGCTTTAATGTTGGGTTGAGTTGCAGCACTTGGTTCTCGTCGAATATCGGATTCGAGGGTGAATTGAATGCCGCGACTAAGGTGTCAATTTCTACATTGAACGCCACCCATTCATATTCCAATAACGCCTTCTGATCGGCAGAGATGGAGCTGGAATCTTGATGCGCTTTCTGCTGCAAAAACTGAACAAACTCGGTGGCAATATGATGAAACTCAGGCTCGGAAGCGCCATGCATCACCACAAAGTCATCCACCATGCGTTCAAGTTGTTCATCAGCGAACTGCGAAGAAAATAGAGGGAACGTATTCGCAACGACACCCAAGATGTTGTCGCGGATAAATTCGCTATATCGACACAGCGCATGCTGATTCATAGGCGTGCGAATTAGAGCAGTTAGGGACTCGGTTTGCGCGCGCATTTTGCTCGGAGGATTAAGCATTGAGCACCTCCTTACACAACACTTCGAGTGTTTGACTGAAATCCAAGATCTCACCATGAATGCTGCGAAGCTCTTCGGCCAGAACAAGCAGCGACGGCACATTGTGGTCGCGCTCAAGAAGCAAAGGCTTGCTGCCATGCACCGAGTAGGTGTAACGAGCCAGATCAATCACTTCATCCGGCACTGGCTTTCCATGGGTATCGAGCAAGAAGTCATCACGCTCTTTCAAGTGACCCGCAATGTGGTAATAACGAATCGCGTCGCTTGGTAAAGTGCTCAGCATGTCGTAAGGGCAGAAATGATGATTTCGGCTGTTGACGAACACATTGTTGATGTCGATAAGCAGCTCACATCCACTACGGTCACTCACTTCAGCGATGAACTCGCCCTCTGGCATTTCATGTCCGTAATCGTGGTAGTAAGAGATATTCTCTAACGCCAATGGACGCTGAATAATGTCTTGCACGCGTTGAATACGTTCGACCAAATATGGAATGTTCTCTTTATGTCGAGGGATCGGAAGCAGTTCATACAAATAGCCCTGATTGTCTCTAGAGAAACTCAGATGTTCGCTATAGATGTCGATATTAAATTCATCGAGAAAGCGTGCGACGTCTCGTACAAAAGACTCGTTTAACGGTTGGCAATCACCAATCGATAAGCTCAAGCCATGAGCGACAAGCGGATAATATTGAGCAATGTCTTGCAGTTGTTCACGTTTCAAGCCGCCAATATTCATCCAGTTTTCCGGTGCCAATTCGAGGAAATCGATATCTGGGTGCTCGGGCAACTGACACAGCAAATCAACGTGTTCGCTGCGCAGCCCAATCCCTTTTGATGTATCGGTTATTGTCCGCATACCCCACCTGTGATTTTGCTTTTGGTTAATTTGATGGTTTCAGCTGAAGGGTTAATGCCTTCGCCAGTCACGCCACATTTGCCGTCACGAGCGCGTACCAAACGGCCTTGCGGATCATCTTTTAACTCTTGTTTCTCGAAGCGTTTCTCTGTACCACATTTACCAGCCGCGCACTTACCGCCATGTTGAGAGCTGGATTGAGCTTCAACAGGAGCTTCGGTTGGTGCATCGGCAAACGCCATGCCTGAGTTCAAAGTAATGACAGACGTCATCGCGATAGATAGAGCGAGTTTATTGTTCATGAGACATCTCCTTCGCTGCGCTCATTGGGTAGCTGGATAAGTCGTGACCAGCGATAACTTGACCTTGGTAGTACTCTTTAACGATCTTGATGGAAACGGGTTTGAGTTTTAGACCCAAGCCCATCCAGTGGTTAAGCACCAAGAGTTTTGGGTTCACTTCTGCGGCGATCTTGCCGACAACCGATGGCTTAGCGTGCATAAATGACGAAACTTCGTCGGCTTCTTCATGAATAGCTAATGGCATCAATAAAATGTCGGCACCTTTAGCAAAGTCGATGAAGTCAGGGTTACTGCCGTTTTGGTCGGCGGAAATCACCATCACGCCTTCGGCACTTTCGATTCGGAAAGCGAGACAAGGTACGTCGCCGTGTGGGATACCCAGTGCGTAAATGGTTAACCCATCTTGCTCATACACCTTGGTGCCTTGGGAAGTTTTGTATGGCACATCAGTAATGGTGACGGGGAATAAGCCATCGCTACCGTCAAACAAACCGTTCAGATATGCGTAAGCGCCTTCATCACCGTCGAAAAGCGCTTTCATGTAACCGGTTAAGCTAGGAAATGCAGAGCCTGCTTCTGGGCCTGCGATATCGAGAGGATCTTGACGATCAAAGAAGTAGCCACCTTTTAATAAGGCAGGAACGTCAGCGACGTGGTCGGTGTGAAAGTGGCTTAAACCAAGGAAGTCTAAGTCTTCCAGTTTGCCGCCCGCTTGACCAAAACGCAGATAAACACCGCCACCGGCATCGATCATCACGCGTGATTTTCCTTTCCACCAAATCAGTTCACCAGACGAGGCACGCAGGTCATCAGAGATTGGTCCACCGGATCCGAGTAGCTGCAAAGTAAAATCTTTTTCGAGCGGTTCGACAGTTAATGCGTAACAGTTGGCTGCGCCTAAGGATAACCCTAGAGCCAGCACTAACGCTTTTAAAGGCTGTTTCATATTGAATGCCTATGAGTTTGATTTTTCTTATTTATTTTCTTTGGGTGAGCATCCAAAGAAGTGTTGAAGAGGCAGGAAAAACGATTTGTTTTTGATGTCCGTCAAAGCACGGGAATATGATATCCAATATGAATGGTTAATTATATCTAGTAATTTTAAAGTTTTGTTCAGGTAAATTGAACGTTATTGGTTTGAGCTGAACAAGCATCAGAATGTAAAAAGGCACCGTGAAAGGTTAACTCCTATCAC